>CAVFIJ010000103.1:0-8216 GCA_963622405.1 Bacteroidaceae bacterium
ATAATATTAAACAACTAAATCTTAATCATTTAAATTCCATTAGTGATTATATATTTAAATATTATTTAGCTGGGAAGATGCTATAAAACTGTGCATTAGTATTAATAATGAAAAGATTAGTAAAATGATTGAAAAAACCGATTTAAAACAAATTAATTTCCAAAGAAGATATATTTTAAATTGTTTATATTATAAAAAATATAATAAATTAAAAATATATTTTAAATTAAGGAAATTTATATATGAATTTAGAAAAAAATATAGACATTAATGGAGGAATAGTTATGATTACGGTTTTTACACCAACCTATAATAGAAAAGAAAACCTACAAAGATTATATGATTCATTATTAAAACAAAAAACTAAATTTGAATGGATTATAGTTGACGATGGCTCAAAAGATAATACGAATGAATTTATTTTAAAGTTAAAGAGAGAAAATAAAATAAAAATTAATTATTTTTATAAGGAAAATGGTGGCAAGCAGTCTGCCTATAATAAAGGTTTAGAACTTGCGAAAGGTGATATATTTTTATGTATTGATTCTGATGATTTTTTAGAAGATAATATATTATCCACAATAGAAAAAGATTTTAAAAAAATTATAGATGATGATAAAGTATGTGCAATCATGTATAACCAAGGGTATATTAGTGATAAATCCTTAATAGGTACATGTTTTCCTAAAGATAATTTAGTTGATAATTATTATAATATTTATAATAAATATAATGTATCTGGTGATAAATTAATTGTATTTAAAACAAATATCGCTAAAAAATACCCATTTCCAATAATAAAAGGAGAAAAATTTATCACTGAGGCCCTTATTTATGATAGGGTTGCTTTAAATTATAATTTTTTATGTAAGAATAAAATTGCGGCATACAAGGAATATTTAAATGACGGATATTCTAATAATTATTTTGAACTTGTTAAAAGAAATCCTAAAGGTAATACTTTATATTATAAAGAATTATACCATTTTAATAGTTCATTACATACTGTTTATGGTTATTTACTTTTTTGTTTTTTTGCACAATATAAATTTAAGCAAATTATAAAACATGATTCAAAAATAAAAGTTATATTACTTTATATACCAGTAAAAATGATATCAATCATAAGGAGAAGATAAAAAATGAAAATACATGTTATGACTGTTTTAACAGGTGATGATTTTAATGCAGGCCAAAAAGCACCTTCTGATATAGTAAGAATTTTAGAAAAAGAATATAATTGTAAAAAAACTTTTTTCAAAAATTATCAGCATGATAAAAATAAACTTTTTGCCTTTGTTAAAAAAATAATAAAGCGATTAAAGTTTACTTTTTCTTTCTTAAAAGCAAGAATATGTGGAGATATTGTTGTTCTTCAATTCCCAATGTTTGAAAGAACTAAACTTTTAAATAAAATATTTCTTTTTAACTTAAAGCTGCTAAATAAAAATAAAACTATAATATTGATTCATGATATTGATGGAATTAGAAGTCATGATGATAATTTATATAAAAATGAACTTATACGCTATACAAGAGCAAAATATATGATAGTTCATAATGAAAGAATGAAAAAACGTTTGATAGAGGATGGGGTTTCTAACAAATTGTTTGTTTTGGAAGCCTTTGACTATTTAACTTCAAATACAATAAAAAGAAAAAATATAATTGATATAGCCAATCCTCAAATAGTTTATGCAGGTAATTTATCAAAAGTAAAAAGTCCTTTTCTTCATCAGCTTGAAAAAGAAAAGATGAATTTTAATATTAATATATATGGTGTTTCAATTAATAGTGATATAAATGAGAAAATTAAGTATAAGGGGAAATATTCTCCTGATGAACTACCAAGTAAACTTGAAGGAGATTTAGGACTTATTTGGGATGGAAATTATGATGGCAGTGATGAAGATAAAGGAATGAAATCTTATACAAAATTGAATAATCCTCATAAACTTTCCTGTTATATGGCTGCTTCCCTTCCTGTTATTGTATGGGAAAAAGCTGCTATTAGTGATTTTGTAAAAAAGTATAATGTTGGTTATATTATCAACAATATTTATGATATAAATAATTTGGATTTTTCTGATTATAATGAAAAATTAGAAAATACAAAAAAGATTCAAAAGAAAATTATAAATGGTTATTATACCAAAAGAGTGCTTGATAAAGTTTTAAAAGATATATGTGAAAAATGATAAATATTATTATCTTGAAGAAAAAATGGAGTGATTGTATGAAAAAAATATTGATTTTTGGTTATAATATGGATATTGGTGGAGCAGAAAATGCCATGCTTTCTGTAATTAATGCCCTTAAAGACAAGTGTGAAATTGATTTAATTTTGTTAGAAAAAAAAGGGCCACTGTTAAAGAAAATACCAAAAGAAGTAAATGTTAGAGAAATAAAAACTAACCTTCTTAAATATGCATTATTTAGGTATTTCCCACCATTTAGAAAATATATTGTTAATAAAATGGCTAACAAAAATTATGATTATGCAGTTGCATACATGGAGGGTAGGGCCGCTACTTTTGTTGCAGATTTAAAACAGGATTGTAAAAAAATAGCATGGATTCATAATGATGTTAATTCATTTGACATTGGAATAAGTAAAAAAGAAATAATAGATTCTTATTCTAAAATGGATACTATAGTTGCTGTTTCTAATGTTTCTAAAAACAGTTTTTGTCAAAAATATGCATTTTCTACTGATAAAGTTAAGGTTGTTTATAATTTGATAGATGAAGAAAATATCATAAAACAAGCTAATGAATTTACTCCTAAAAAAAGTAAATTTACATTTGTTAATGTTTCAAGAATGCGAAAACAAAAAAGACATGATAGATTGCTCAATGTAGCTAAAAGGTTAAAGAATGATAAATTTGATTTTGTCATTTGGCTAATTGGGAACGGTCCATTAGAAAAGGAAATTTTAGACAAAATAAAAACAGATCATTTAGAAGATTATGTAAAAGCCCTTGGTCTTAAAGAAAATCCTTATCCATATATTAAGGCAGCTGATTATTTTGTAATGTCTAGCGACCATGAGGGCTATCCACTAGTATTATTAGAGTCTCTGCTTTTAAAAACTAAAGTAATATCAACTAATGTATCTGGTGCATCTGAAATTTTAAAAGATAAATATGGTTATATTGTGGATATAAATGAAGATGCCCTTTATGAAAAAATGAAAGAAATTTTAATGGGACAGGATAAAAATGATTTTGATAAAAATTTAAAAGAATATAGTGGGAATAATATATATATAATTAAAGATTTATTAAATTTATTTGACTTGAAAAATTAAATGTCATAAGTTATAATTATTCAAGATGTAAGGAGCAATTATATGAATGAAAAAAAACAACATATTTATTTGAATTTAATATTGGGCTTTGTTTTATTACAGCCCTTCTTAGATATATTATCAAGGTTAGCCATAATTGATGTTATTCCTAATATTTCAACATTTATTAAACCTCTTTTTATATTTGGAATTACTTTTATATTATTATTTAAATATAATCCATTTAAACGAAAGTGGATAGCATATATAATATTATTTTTACTATTTATTATATGTCATAACTATTTGTTATATAATTTAAAAGTGGGAAGTAGTTTAATAATCGCAGAAACAAGGTTTGTAATAAATATTGCTTATATGATAGCGGTATGTATAAGCCTATTTACTTTAATTTACTATTCAAAAGATAAAGAGGCAACTTTTAAAAAAATAAAGTATACCGTAATAGTGATATTTGGTATTTATTTTTGTTTATATTTGATAGCTATTTTAACCGGAACTTCAGCCTTGACTTATGAATATTCTGATAAAACTAAATTAGGATATAAAGGTTGGTATGATTCAGGACAAATATTAGGACATTCTTTATCAATGTTTTTCCCTATTATTTTATATTATATTTTAAAACCAAATAATCATAAGATAATTAGACTTTTATTACTTGCTTTTTCTATTGTATGTGTTTCGTTATTAGGAACTAAAGTACCATATTTTATAACTCTTATTGTTTTAATCTTGTATTTGATAATTATTATTGTGCTAAAAATAATACATAAAGATTTTATAAGTAGTAAATATAACATTTTAATAGTTAGTATTTCTATTATAGTATTGATAGCTACATATCAGCTTACTCCTGTAGCATTTAATACGAAAATTAATAATAAAAATGCGGAAGCTACATTGGAAGCATATAATTTAGATTCTTCGAGTGGCAAAAACCATAAAGTAAATTACAAAAAACTTTTAAAGAAATATCCTAATGCAAACGAACTAAAAAAATATTATAATTGGCATCTTGCTGCTAGTGATGCTTTGTATGAACAATTTGTAGATGGGAAAATACATCCATCGGATACTCGTAGTAAAAATTTATATTATAACTTTTATAAATATAAGCTTTCAGATATGAAATACAAATTGTTTGGTATTGGTTTTCTGAATCAAGACTCAAAAACAGATTCCATGGTAATTGAACGAGACTTTTTTATGGCTTTTATAAACTTTGGAATAATTGGTTTTGTATTGTTCTTATCAATACCAATATATATATTTATAAGTACTTTAATATTTTTAATAAAGAATATAAAAAGACCTGACTTTGAGCTTATTATGCTTTTTATGAGCCTTGGAATATTCTTCTGTATTAGTATATATGCTGGATATACATATATATATACAAACTTTTCAATTTTCTTGTCATTATTATTAGCTTTAATTACTTTAAAAAAAGAAATTTTAAAAGAGCCAGTAGATGATAACATAAAAAATATTACCTTTTTAGGGTTGCATTTAGGTTATGGTGGCATTGAAAGTTCTACTATAAATAGTGCGAATGCACTATCTAATGATTATAATGTTAAAATAATTTCTTTTTATAAATTAAAAACAAGTCAAATACAGAACGTTAACAAAAATGTTAAATTAGAATTTCTATATGATGGAGAATCTAACAAAAAAGAGTTTATAGATGCTGTAAAAAGTTTTAAATTAATTAAAGTGTTTAAAGAGGGAATTAAGAGTGTAAATATACTACTTAAAAAACATTTTCTTGTTATTAAAGCTATTAGGAAAACAAAAGATGGAATGCTTGTTTCTACAAGGGCAGAATTTAATATGCTTCTTAGTAAATATGGTAATGATTCTGTTTTAAAAGTGGCACAAGAGCATTGCTATCATAATAATGATAAAAAGTATATTAGAAAAATAGCTAATTGTTATCATAGAATTGATTATTTATGTGCACTTACAACAACATTAAAAAAGGATTATGAAAAATTTCTTAAATATAATGTCCATACTAAAGTAGTATTACTTCCTAATATGATTACTAATATTCCTAAAGAAAAAAGTAAATTAACAAATAAAAAATTTATTACAGTAGGCAGACTCGACCATGGTAAAAGAACAGATGAAATTATTGTTAACTTTTCTAAAATTAAAGATCAAAAATGTGAATTATATGTAATTGGTGATGGAAAAGAATATGATTCTTTGAAAAAATTAACTAGTGAGTTAAAATTAAATAAAAGAGTACATTTACTTGGATATTTAAATCATAATGAAATAGAAAAATATATGCTTGATTCTTCTTGCTTTTTAATGGCATCTGTTACCGAAGGTCTTCCTATGGTTTTATTAGAAGCTATGAGTTATGGTGTTCCATGCATTGCATATGAGACTGCTTCTGGCACTGGGGACATTATTGATGATAATAATGGTTATTTAATTAAAAATAGAAATAGTAAAAAATATGTAAATGCTATGGAAGAAATTATTAAAGATAGTAAAAAAAGAAAAATGTTTGGTGAAAATGCAGCAAAAAAATCATTAGAATTTTCTAAAGAAAATGTTCTTAAAATTTGGAAAAAGATTATATTAAGAAAAATTTAATAGGTGGTAGTTATGAAAAAAGTACTTATGATAATACCTGCTTATAATGAAGAAGGTAATATATTAAATACGGTTAATAGTATTAAAAATTTAAAAAAAGAAAAAGAATATATAATTGATTATGTTGTTATAAATGATGGAAGCACCGACAATACTTTAAAAATACTTAAAGATAATAATTTAAATTATATATCACTTGTACGTAATTTAGGTATTGGTGGTGCAGTCCAAACAGGATATAAATATGCATATTATAAAGGGTATGATATTGCTATTCAATTTGATGGAGATGGGCAGCATGATGCTAATTATATACATGATTTAATTAAAGAAATAGATAAAGGATATAATTTTGTAATTGGATCTAGATTTGTAAGTAATCTAAGTGATTTCAAATCAACTGGTAGTAGAAGATTTGGAATAAAAATTTTATCTGGACTAATAAAAATTTTCACAGGTAAAAAAATATATGATGTTACTAGTGGTTTTAGAGCAGGCGATAAAAAAATAATAAAAGAATTCGCAAGCAGTTATCCACTAGAATATCCAGAACCTGAAACACTTGCGATGCTTTCAAAAAAAGGTTATAAAATAAATGAAATACCAGTTAAAATGCTTGAAAGAAAATATGGTAAATCTTCTATTAATTTAACTAAGAGTTTCTATTATATGTTTAGTGTTTCTATTTCCATCATAATTGCATCTTTAAAAAAAGGAGGTAAAGCATGAGTAATATATTAAAAATATTTTTAATTATTGTTTTACTAGTTCAACTTTATTTAATTTTAAGAACGACAAAAAGAAAAAATCTAGCAATGAAATATACTAGTTTATGGCTTGTTATGGTATTTATTATGCTTATTATTGTAATATTTCCTAGTAGTATTATTAACTTATCTAAATTTCTTGGCTTTGAAGCAACTTCTAATATGGTCTTTATATTAGCATTCTTTTTCTTGTTTTTTATGCTTTTTATTCATACTACTAGTATTTCAAAACAAAAACACCAAATCGTTTGTTTAGTGCAAGAATTATCAATTTTAAAGAAGGAATTTGAAGATGGAAAGAAGGATTAGCAAAATGTTTGTTGTATTATTGTTTACATATGTTATATTGACTTCTATGGGTCTTGTTTTATTTAAACTAGGTACTACAGGAAATACATTTGATTTAGCTTTATTTGGTCATACAATAACTTTATCTTGGAAAATGATAATTGGTATTATGTTTTATGGAATAAGTTTTTTACTATGGCTTTACATTGTTAGTAAAAATGATTTAACATATATTTTTCCTATACAAGTTGCACTTGTTAATTTATTTGTAGTAGTAGAATCTATAATTTTCTTAAATGAAAAAATTTCTTTAGTTCAAGGAATTGGAATATTAGTTGTAATATTTGGGGTTATCATGGTTAAGTGGGGTACTAATTAAATGGAACAAATATTTAAAATTAAAAACAAAGAAAGATTACTATCCCTTATAAAAGCAATATTTACTTTTTTGGCATTTTTAATTTATTTTAAATTTATATTTAAAAACGAATCTTATAATTTTATATTGCTTTTACTTTTTGGCTTTCTTATATATTTTTATAATAATATCTATAAAAAGAAAAAAGAAGAAACTAAAAGAAATAAATATATTTATAATATTTTAAGTTTTATTATTAGTTTTATTTTAATAACGGGTAGTATTGTTTATTCTTATGTATCATTAAGAATAGGAATGATATTTACTTTACATAATATTATATATCTAGTTGTTGGAGTAATTGGTTTTTACTTGTTTTTTAAAGAACTTATTAAACTATTATTTAACAAATTACCAAATTTATGTAGTAATAAAAAGCAAAGAATGTCACTTAAAATATTTTTCTTAATATTCTTTGTATTTGTATTTTTTGATATGATTTATTTTTTGAGATTTTATCCCGCTGCTATGACAAACGATTCTTATTTTGTTTTACATTATGTTCAAAATGGAACATTAAATGATTTTCATGCATTTGGTCATACTTGGTTTACTGGAATATTTTATTTACTTGGTAAAGCTATTTTTCATAATTCAAATATGGCTGTAGCACTTGCTATTATCATTCAAATGATAATGTGTGCACTAATTTTTGCTTACTTAGTTAAATATTTATATGATAAAGGAATAAAAAAGTTTTATATAGTTATACTTACAATTTTTATTTCATTATCACCATTATTTTCTATCTATAGTATTACTTTATGGCGTGACATATTATTTGGTATGGCATTTATTCCATTATTTATTTCATTATATG
>CAVFIJ010000104.1:0-5465 GCA_963622405.1 Bacteroidaceae bacterium
TAATAATATAGAACAAATTATACCAATTATAACCCATTTACCACGGCCACATAACCAAGTTTTACGCATAATATCACCTATAATAATTTATTCTTTTTTATAGACGCAAACTAGTATTTGCGTCTATTTTTCTTGCTTAGAATAAAAAAATATTATATAATTATGCTAAAGAGAGAGTGAATGATATATGAATAAGAAGGGATTTATTGCTTCATCATTACTTTATGGACTGCTTGTTATTTTTCTAGTAGTAATGCTTAGTTCTATTGCTGTACTAGCTAATAAAAAACTAAGTTCAGATAAATTAAAAGAAACAGCCATTGATGATGTTACTGATAATTATGGTTCTTCTAATTTAATATATATATGGTTTGATAGTTATTATACACCATATATAAATGATAATAAATTAATTTGGAAAGATATTGCACATGGATATGAAGCTACAATAAATGGTTTTGATAGCATTAATTTAAATAGTGGTAAAGGTATTACGCTTGATAATAATAAAACTATAACTGCAGATAAAGTTATTTTTCAAAATTTCATATCTGATGAAAAAGATTTTTCTTTATCTATTTATTTAAATATAGATTCTTTACCATGTGATATAGGCTTAAGTAGTTGTCAGTTTTTAAAACTTGGAGATATTACTGCTGATTTTGTTTTAGAAGATGAAGAAAATAATGATTTTAAATTAGAACTTTGTTATCCAAAAACACAAGTAACACAAAATGAACCTTCTATATCGTGTATTGATATATCATCTTCTGATTATTATAAAGAGGGGAATTTACCAGTAACCCTTACTATCATGTTTCAAAATGGTGTTATTAGAGCTTTTGTAGATGATGATAAAGTAGCAGAACCTGAAGATATTGATGTATCATCTGGAACAGTTGATACAAGTAGCACAGTTCCTTTAACAATAGGTGGTTTTAATGGAACTTTATATAATTTTATAATATATAAAGGTATTTTATCAGATAAAGCAGTTAAGACAAATATTACACAAAATAACTCTAGATATAGAATTAATACTTGACATCTGTTATAAAAAAATAGAAAAAGTAATTGATTAAATAAATAAATTGTGATATATTAATTTTAGGATAAGGCAAGGAGGTGATAAAATGAGGAATTCAAAAGGTTTTACTTTGATTGAATTATTAGCAGTTATCATCATCCTTGCTATTGTTGCATTAGTAACTACTCCAACAATTACTAGTACAATTAATAACTCACGTTTAGAGGGTGCTAAAGATAAAGCATGGGGAACAATTAAAAGTGTTAATCTTGCATATACAGATAAAGACACTAATACAAGTACCAAAGATTTAAGTGTTACTTTGCCTTTGAAAATAGTATTTGGCAAAGTTGATGAAACATCTAAAACAGGTGGTAAAATTGCAACTGTTAATGGACTTGGTTCAGGAGATGCATATAAAGCTATCAATGACAACTTCTCTGTTAATGGTGAAGTACCACAAGATGGTTATATTTACTTTGCAAAAAGTGGTAAAATATACGCTAGTAATTTAAAATATACTGGTAATGGAACATATTATTGTACTACCGCTAATGAAGGTCAATCAATGGTATGTGATAAAGATAAAATTACAGATGGTGCAAAAGTAGATGATACAACTACAGATAATGTTGCTGCTAAAGTTACTGAAGATGGCTACACAGATACAACTACCACTCAACAATAGAACATAAAAGTCTTAAGTTTATCTTAAGATTTTTTTCTTGCAATCCTAGTTATTATATGATAATATTTCTATAGAAGGATATGGGGATATATGGATAATAGATTAGCTCAAAATATGATTGTATTTATACTTGTAGGTATTGCTGTTATTTTACTCGCACCTGTCGCAGTATCTTCCATCCAAAATAGTAGAGATAAAGCTGCTATTAGTAGTGCAGAAATGACAATGCAAGTCGTGCAAAATTTATATTTTGAACTCAATACAAATGAGGTTATAAACTTACCCTTTGTTGTTAAATTTGAGGGTAAAAAACAGAAAATTTATGCTAATAATGTTTTACTTAAAAACGCGAAATTAAAATATACAGGTTCTATTCCTAAGAGTGGTAAAATAATTATAAGTGATGACCAAAAAACTAGTGCTAAAAATTTAATTTATAGTAATGGATATAAATGCAGTAAAGCTCCTAATTCTAGTATGTACTGCGATATGATAAAAAAGTAATAGTGATGTAGCTATTACTTTTCTTAACATATGGATATATTCATAAATTTAACAAGGCAATTTTGAAGTTGAAATGTACTAAAAAAAATGCTATAATTATTATTAGTGCAAGAAGGGAGGGATTTTTATGACCAAAGTAATAGTTAGAAACGGTAATGTTGATGGTGCAATTAGAAACTTAAAAGTCGCTAATAATAGAGATGGCTCCCTAGCTCGCTATAGAGAGATAAAAGATGGATACCTTAAACCTGGCGTTAGAAGAAGAAATGCTAAAAAAGAAGGAATAAAGAACACTCGTCGTAGAGAAAGAAGTGCTAATAGAAAAGAAAAATATTAGTACTTCTTTCATAATAAAATTGGAGGAATGAATAATGAGAAACCAAATATTAGAAGATTTAAAATCTGCCATGAAAAATCAAGAAAAAGAAAAATTATCAGTAATTAGAATGTTAAAAGGTTCTATTCAAATGGCTGAACTAGATAAAAAAAGTGAACTTACTGACGATGAGGTATTAGCTGTAATATCAAAAGAAATTAAAACTAGAAGAGAATCTATAAAAGAATTTGAAAAAGGTGCAAGAGAAGATTTAATTGCTAAAACAAATTCTGAAATTCAAATACTTGAAAAATATTTACCTAAACAGCTTTCAAAAGAAGAACTACAAAATATAATAGATGAAGTATTTAATGCTGTAAAACCTGAAAGTGTTAAAGATATGGGTAAAATCATGAAAGAAGTAAAACCAAAAGTTATTGGTAGAGCAGATATGAGTGAAGTAAGTAAAATTATTAAAGAAAAAATTAATAAATAAGAACATAGAATGAAATATAAATCATATTTTTGCATAAAAGATATTTATTTTTCCTTGCAAAGACGCATAATTATGATATAATATCTATGGCTTTTAAAAAAACATGAATATGAATTTTTATGCCTAGTGCCATTATGGTGGTATAATTTTGAAATATTCAGAAGAAATAACAAAAGGAGGATGAAAGTATGACAGTAGTGTCAATGAGTTATTTATTAGAAGCAGGAGTACATTTTGGTCATCAGACTAAAAGATGGAATCCGAAAATGAAAGAATATATTTTTACAGCAAGAGATGATATTTATATTATTGATTTACAAAAAACAGCTAAAAAAATTGAGGAGGCTTATGCTGCATTAAAAGAAATCGCAGCAAATGGTGGTAAAGTTTTATTTGTAGGTACAAGAAAACAAGCATCAGAAGCCACTAAAGAAGAAGCTATAAGATCTGAATCTTATTATGTTAATGAAAGATGGCTTGGAGGAACTCTTACAAACTTCAAAACAATAAGAAAAAGAGTTAAAAGATTAGAACAAATTGAAAAACAAGAAAAAGATGGAACATTCGAACGACTTCCAAAAAAAGAAGTTGTTAAAATCAAAAAAGAATATGAAAAACTAAATAAATTACTTTGTGGTATAAGAGATATGGATAAATTACCACAAGCAATGTTTATTGTAGATCCTACTAAAGAGGAGATTGCCATTAGAGAGGCTAGAAAACTTAACATACCAGTATTTGGACTTGTAGATACAAATTGTGATCCAGATATGGTTGATTATGTAATACCAGGAAATGATGATGCTATTAGAACAGTTAAATTAATAATTGGAGTAATGGCTAATGCTATTGTTGAAGCTAATGGTGGTAAAATTGTTGATTATGTAAGTGATTCTAAAAAAGATGAAAAAGGCGAAGATATTATGAAAAGAGCCTTAGAAACAGTTAAGAAAAAAGAAAATAGAAAGCCAAAATTTAAAAATGATAAGAAAAAGAACAATGATAAAAAATATAAATCATCTGAAAAAGTAGAAAATCAAAAGAAAGAAACTAAGCCAAAAAAGGAAGAGGCTGAAAAGGTTCAAGAAAAACCTAAAAAAGAGAGTAAGCCTGAAAGCATCGACTTAAGTAAAAAGACAGTCGCAGAACTTAGAGAACTAGCTAAAGAAAAAGAAGTAAAAGGATATTCTACAATGAAAAAAGCTGAACTTATTGAGGCTTTAAAATAAGATGATTGTTTAAATCATCTTTTCTATTATAAAAAAAGGAGATAAAAATATGATAAGTGCAAGTTTAGTAAAAGAATTAAGAGAAAAAACTGGTGCAGGAATGCTTGATTGTAAAAAAGCATTAGAAGCAAATGATGGAAATATTGATGCATCTATAGATTGGCTTAGAGAAAAAGGTATTTCAAAAGCTGCTAAAAAAGCAGATAGAATTGCCGCAGAGGGACTTTCTGCTATATTAACTAATGGTAATAACGCTGTAATTGTTGAAGTTAATTCAGAAACAGATTTTGTTGCTAAAAATGAAGAGTTTCAAGATCTTGTAAAAACAATATTAGAAACTATTATAAAAAGTGATGTAAATTCTTTAGATGAGGCATTAAAATTAGAAACTAATGAAGGAACTATTGAAGAACTTATAATTTCTAAAACAGCTACCATTGGTGAAAAATTAAGTTTAAGAAGATTTGCCAAAATAACTAAAAATGATAATGAATCATTTGGAGAATATATTCATATGGGAGGCAAAATTGCTGTACTTATTGTTACTGAAAATACAGACAAAAATGTTGCTAAAGATGTTGCAATGCACGCTGCCGCAATGCGTCCTATGTATGTAAGTATTAATGAAGTTTCAAAAGAAGAAATTCAAAGAGAAAAAGATGTGCTTACTGAAAAAGCTATAAATGAAGGTAAAAAAGAAGAATTTATTGAAAAGATTGTAACAGGTGGTCTTAATAAATTCTATAAAGAAATATGTCTTGAAGAACAAGCATTCGTTAAAGATGACAAAATATCTGTAAAAGAATATGTCAAAAGAAATGGTGGCATAATCAAAGCAATGTACCGTTATGAAGTAGGCGAAGGAATGGAAAAAAGAGAAGAAAACTTTGCTGAAGAAGTTGCTAAACAAATGAAATAAGTATCAAATTGATACTTATTTTTTTAAATATTTTGGAGGATAAATGAATAAAGGACAATTACTTATAGTAAATATAGGTAAAGAAAAAACTATTGAAGTATATGAAGATGGAAGATTAATTAAAATTATTAATAATGTTATAATTGGTAAAAATGGTCTTACAGAAGCAAATAATAAAAAGGAAGGGGATAAAAAAACACCTATCGGACTATTTAATTTAGGAATTTCTTTTGGCATACATAAATTAAATATAAATTATCCTTATATAAAAATTCAAGATAATGAT
>CAVFIJ010000105.1:0-7368 GCA_963622405.1 Bacteroidaceae bacterium
GTATAAATATATACTAATTTATCAACCAAATGTTCTTTAATGCTATCTAACTTTATATCATATCTTTTTTCAAAAAAGTTTAAAATTTCATCTACCTCAACAATCATTTGTTTATATTTTCTAGGATAACAAAGTTTAAATATTTTACTTTTTAACAAAAATGATAATTCATACAAATCCGTAAAATGTATATTTTTAGTTTCAACTGGAAAAAGATGTCCTGTTTTAGCCGGAACCAATCCACACCAACAAGGTTCTTCTAAAGTAGTTATACTGTATTCATCTGATAGTCCTTCAATAACTGGATCAATAAAAATGTTATAAAATTTATCATTTTGTTTAAATCTTCTTGGATGTGAAATCATTAATAAATCAGCCTTATGAACTTTTGATAATCCTAAATAACTTTTTAAATATTTAGGGTTTAACATATACATTTTTAATCCTCTTGGTTTGCTAGCCTCTACCAAATTAGCTATTCCGCTTTTTTTAACAGTTATTTCATTATATAATGCATATCTCATAAATTCCCAATATTTTATTCCAAATATTTCTTTGCCATAAAAATTTTCATCTTTTTCTATTTTTAAATAATCTTCAAACAAACTCACAATATCACTCCTAAATTGTTTGTTATCGTAGCAAAATTGGAAAAAATTGTCAATATTATGTTTAATTTGTGTTAATCCTTTATGTTTAAAATATTATGTTTAATATTATGTTTAGCATAATAAAAAAACTAAAATATAGGATTAATATATAATTTGTAGTAATCGTATGAAGACCTAATTACTTCTTTGTTGTCTAACATTTTTTCAAATTCATCTAAAGTTACCCACTTAACTGCTTGTACTTCATCTTCTTGCATTACGATGTCTTTAATATCTATGTTTTTGTTTAATAACCAAACATCAACATAATCTATTTTTCTTCTATAAGATGCTAAAAATTTCATTTCTTCTTTAGTGGCATTTATTCCAAGCTCTTCTGATAATTCTCTTAAAACACCGTCTAAACTTGATTCCCCAGCCAGAACTGAACCTCCAGTAACAGACCACATATTTGGAAATTTATGAGCAGTAGCAAGTCTTTGTTGAACTAATAATTTTCCTTGTTCATTCACAATCCAAACATGAACAGATAATCTAAATTTCCCTTTTGGAACTTCTTTTTTATCTACAACTTCTCTAGTAAGTTCCTTTTGCCCATCATATAAATCAACTAATTCCATCTTTGTCCTCCTCTTATATTAAATCATATCATATTTATCAAAGTTTTATAATTTTTTATTTCTATTATTAATTATTGATTCTATTACTATCCAATCATCAGGTTCATCAATCTCATAATATGTTTTTTCACTCATAACATGGCATCCAATTTTACCAGACATCCTACATTTATTTTTTAATAAATCTTTCCTAGAACAAATATAAAAAGCACCATTTTCAACTAAATTTCCATTAAAATCTTGTCTTCTTGGTCTATTGTTAAAATCATAGTTTGATGGACTGACAGACCCATCTTTGTTATAATTCCAATAAAATCTTTTTTGTGCAACAACGGAAAGCATACTATCATATTTATCATATTGTTGTATTGCCTCTATTAAGTCTTTTGACTCTAATAAAGGACTAGTTGCTTGGATTAATACAATGTTTTCAAAATCATAATTTTCTGCAAACTCTAACATTGCACTTTCAGTTGATGCAGTATCAGTGGCTGTTTCTGGGCTTCTAGGAATTACCACTATTTTACCTTTGTCATCTTTATCATAATATTCTACGGTTTGTTTTATTTTATTTCCATCTGTTGCCACATATACTTTACTAATATATGGACACTCTACAGCCGAATCTATAACCCAATATACTAAAGGTCTTCCCGCAATATTCTTGATATTTTTTAATGGTATTGATTTACTTCCACTTCGAACAGGAATAAAAGCAACAAACTTATCTACCATTTTAATTTTCTCCTTTGTATCTCTTCTATAGGTAAGACTTCTTCATCTTTGTAAGTTAAAGCCATATGAACTGCATTCAAATCTCTTACTAGTTTTCTCATTCCATCAGGTTCTAATGATGCTGCATGATCTGTTCCTTTCCATGTTCTATCTAGTGTAAAATGCCTTTCTACAATAACAGCCCCCAACGTATAAGCACTTACATCTGTCGCAATACCTAAATGATGTCCAGAAAATCCAATTTGTTTAACTTTATTTCCATATTTTTCTTTTAAATTGTTTATCTCCAAAAGGCAAATATCTTCAAAAGGAACTGGATACCCAGACGTACAATTATATAATACTAAACTTTTGTTTTTTCTTTTCTTAGTAAACAGTTCAACTATATCATCAATTTCTTTGCTTGTTGTCATGCCTGTAGAAATATGAATATCACCTTCATAATTGTCACATAACCATTCAAGCATTTCCAAATTAGTGTTACAAGCCGATGGTATTTTTATAAACTTTGGATTAATTGATACGATTTCTTGTGCTGATTTCATATCCCATACTGATGTACTGTATATAACTCCCAAACTTTCACAATATTCCTTTAATATTTTATGTTGTTCTAAATCGAATTCCAAATTTTCTCTGTGTGATTTATAAGTTTCTCCATAAGCATTTACTGGATTAGAATGTGGAGCATTATATAGTTCTGGATATCTCTTTGTCCATGTATCTATATCTCTTTTTTGAAACTTTACAGCATCTACATTACAAGTTTCTTTAGCAACTTTAATAAATTTTTTTGCTAATTCTAAGTCTCCTTTATGATTACATCCAACTTCTGCGATTATAATAGGTTTTTCCATACTATCACCCTTTCTTTAATTAAAGCCATGCCTCAATTATTTTTAAACTACCTACAATTTTAAATTTACTTATTGTTACTGAAACAATGATATTATTAAACTTTTCTAAAGGATATTTTTTATCATTTATTATTAAAAATCAACTTCTAGAAATTACTGTTATTATAAAACAAGAATCTGTATGATTTTTCAATTTCTTTTCAGTTTTAATTTCATATACTCTAAAACAAAACAAATTGCTAATAAACTCATCATGTAAAATGTTAAATGGTTTACTATTTAAATTTATGATGTCAAATGATTCTTTAAAGTGCAACTTACGATTGGTTTTGTTTATTCTATTCCAATCATACAATCTAAAAGTCAAATCACTATTTTGCTGTATTTTGGTGTTAGTATAGATATATGGACTCTGTAAATTTTGACATTGTTATTTATTCCATTCATTGTTGATTTTTTTATATGTTTTTACTATAGTTTCTTCTTGTTCCTTAAAACCATTCTCTAAAAACCATCTTAAGGAATACTCAGGATCTATATCATAGACTTCTTTTACACATTTTATTGGAACATAAGGAATTTTTAAATACAAAGCAACTGCTAGTCTATGTGAGCCATCTACAGATCTTAAATATCTATTTACTATAATAGGAAAGTTACCATCATATCCATTTTCTTGCATACTCTTTATTAATTTTCTGAATTCATCTTCATGATCTGCCATCGCTCTGTCAATTATAGATTTTTGTGATACCCTTTTAAATTGCATATCATTATATATATCCCACCAGTCTTTTAAGTCGCCATTAAAGTAGTTCTCTACAACTTTATATTTCAGAATAATATGAGCATTATAATAATCATCCCTCATACAATTATTTAATAACCATAGTGTTGGTACATGAACTTTAATATCAGGGACATTAAACAATGCAACTAATTCACTATCTGATTTCATTTACATTCTCCTATCTCAAAATTTTTAATATATCTTTGTCATATAATACGCATAACTCATGTAATGCTCTTGTCATCGAAACATAGAGTAGTTTCATATCTAAATTAGAATTAATATTATAATTATTGTTACTAACATTATAAATAATTACTCCATCAAACTCTAGTCCTTTTGATAAATAACCAGTAATAACACATATATCATTGGAACAAGCAAAATTTTTAGAGGTTATTTTTTCCACAGTGATTTTATTGTTTATATTATTATATAACAATTCCACTTCTTCGGCTGTTTTTCCAATTATGGCAATCGTCTTACAACCATTTTGTTTCATATAGTGTATTTGTTCTAAAATTGAACTTACCATATTTATATTTGATGTTTCTATATACTTCACCCTTGAGCCATGCCTTATCACTGGTTCAGCTAATGTATAAGATAAATGTTTATTAATTTTGTTTGCTTCATTCATTATTTCAATAGTTGTTCTATAACTTTTATTAAGATATTGCATTGACATTTTATTTAAAAATACTTTTTGAACTACATCTTCCCATGAATTTATTGAACGATTAAAATATAAAGATTGTGCTAAATCGCCATAAATACTAAATGTACTGTTACACATGATTTTTTTTAATATAAAGAAAGTAAATAAATTATAATCCTGTGCTTCATCAATTACTATATGTCTATAATTTTTAAAATCTTCTGCACCATTTATTATATAATTGATGTACATTAGTGGGGTAAGATCCTCAAATTCTAAAATACCTTTTTTTAATTCTTTTAATTTAATATCTATTTCGGTTTTAAACTTATTATTTTCCTTTAACTTTAATAATATGTTTTTATAAATATCAAAAATATTAAATTTTATCTTTTTAAAATATCTTTTTAAAATATTCATTCCTGAAGATTCTAATTCCTTTTTTAATAATTGATTGTCTTTTGCATATTCTTTTTGCTTTTGTTCGTTTGTTTCATTAATAACAATCTTCAAAGAATTATTCAAAATATTAGTTTTTCTTTCATCTATTTTTTTACTTAATAGTAAAATTGCTCTATCAATTCTTTTTGCAATAGTATCACTTGTTTTTTTATTGATTTCATAATATTCTTTTTCAATTTCTTTTTGATTTAAAATTTTTGTATTTTTATATTCTAAATCTGTTTTAGGAAACATATTATTTTCAAATTTTTCCATATAATCTTTTATAAACTCTTGCAATTCTAAAGATGTTCTATAATAAGAAAAGTTATCTTCTCTGCTTTTAGAATTATTAAAGTTATCCAAAGAGTTTTTTATTTCAAAATCAACATTTAGATAATGCGAAGCAAAACTAGTAAAATCAAATTGTTTAACTCCATCAACATCTAAATCAGGAAGTACACTTGAGATATAATCAACAAAGAATTTATTTGGACCAATAACCATATATTGATTAGCATCATAATAATCTCTATTGTTATACACTAAATAGGCTATATGATGAAGTGCAACCGTTGTTTTACCACTTCCTGCAACCCCTTGTATAATAACATTTTTAGAAATGGATTCTCTTATTATTTCATTTTGTTCGCTTTGGATAGATGCTACAATATTTTTTAATCTTTTATCTGCACTGGCACTTAAATAAGGTTTTAATATTTCATCATTACTAACTGTATCAACATCATTATAACCATTTAATATACTATTTTCTATATCATATTGTCTTTTTAATTGCAATTCTCCGTTTATTTCACCCTCTGGTGCAATATATGATGTTTTACCAATATTTGAATCATAGTAAAGGCTAGAGATAGGTGCTCTCCAGTCAACAGTTATAACCTCATTATCATAATTTGTTACTCCTATTTTACCTATATAACAAACATTTTTTTGAGATGTTTGATTATCATAAAAATCAATTCGTGCAAAATATGGCTTTTTTATACTGGTTTTTAATTTATTAATTCTACGAAGTAATCTTTCTTGCTCTGCTATTCTAACGTCCTTATCAGGATAAAGTAATGGCAAATTTTTAATTTTTAATTCAGTATCAGAAATAACTTCTTTATACTCTAAAATTGTTTTTTCTAAATTTTCTTGTTCTGTTAAAAACTCTTTATTATTCATTATCAGTTAAATATCTTTCTAAAACGTCTCTTAAAACACCTTTGCCACCGTTTTGTGTACTGATGAAAGAACATATTTCTTTTATTTCTTTCACAGCATCTTTAGGGCAAGCAGAAAAACCAACATTCTTCAAAATCTCTAAATCATTTATATCATCACCAATATAAGCAATATTTTCTGGTTTTATATTTTCTTTTTTACATATTTCTAATAATACATTATATTTATCTGTAACCCCCATATAAAGGTAATCTATCTTTAGTTTATTTGCTCTATTTTCCACAATTATTGTATCTTCACCCGTAACTATTCCAACTTTAATACCGTTTTTTCTCAAAATTTTTGTAGCCATACCATCTCTAGTATTAAATTTCTTACCCTCAACGCCATTATCATAATAATACATACCACCATCTGTTAAAACCCCATCACAATCTGTAAGTACAACTCTTAATTGTTTTAGTAATTTCAAGGTAATCATCCCCTTTGTATATACCATATTTTACCATACTTTTGTTTCTTTTTATATAACTTGTTAATATATTAATGATGTTTTTGTATATATATACATTCTTAGTTTTCACAAAACAAATTTCTAACATTTAAAAATAGTCCATATTTTATGGGCTATTTTGGCAGTGCTTTACTAGTGAAATGGTAAAGCAAATGATTTAATCGTATTGAATTTTATGAATCGACTCATTTTTTCTTCTAATGATTATTATATATAATAGAAGTAGTATCAAAAAAAGATAGACTTAATCATCTATCTCTTTGACTGAGCTGTAATATTTATTAGTTTGATTTAACAAATCCTTTGTTTTTTAAATACTTAATTACATTTTCCATCTTTTGTGTTGTACTTACTCCATTGTTGTTTTTATAATAAGCCTCATATTCATTAACTAATTCAGTCATATTTAAATCATCAATGCTTTTTACTTCATTTAATCTATTTAATATTTCATTTACATTAGTGTTAATGCCCTCTACTGTACTCTTAATTGAAGTAACATTACTATTTATAGTATTAATTGTAGTATTCATACCATTTAGTAAACTATTATTACTATTAACAGTAAGCTTTATTTCATTTAATGAATTATTAATAGTAGTGCTGTTAGATTCAATTAAATTTTTAATAGTAGTCATTCCGTAGCCAACATTGCTTATTTTACCACTATTATTATTTGCTATATCTTTAATAGTTACTAGTCCTGAACCAACATTACTTATTTTTTCACTATTTTTATTTACAATATCTTTAATAGTTACTAGCCCTGAACCAACATTACTTATTTTACTTAAAATAGTATTTGTACTAGTTTCTAAACTACCATTTAAGCTAGTATATTCACCACTTAAACCATCTAATTTTCTATTTACACTTTCATTATTTGTATCTATTTTTTGGTTTAAACTAGTATTATATGTATCTATTTTATTATTGAGACTTGTATTATAT
>CAVFIJ010000106.1:0-5828 GCA_963622405.1 Bacteroidaceae bacterium
TTATAATTTGAACTGTATCATAAGTATCTAATTCATAATTAATTAATACTTTTTTACATCCATATCCATTATCTAAAATAGGTTTTAATTCATTTAATAATTCTTTAGTTATTTCATCACCTTTTTTAGCAATTACTTTACCATCTACTTTAATAGTTTCTGCTAAAGTGCATCCTAAAAGTCTATCTTTAACATTTAATTTTTTATTAAATTTATAACGTCCAACTCTTGCTAAATCATAACGGAATGCATCAAAAAATCTTGTAATTAATTGATTTTTAGCACTTTCAAGTGTAGAAGGTTCTCCAGGCCTTAATTTAGAATGGATATCAATTAATGCTTCATCTGTATTTTTATTAGTATCTTTTTCTATTGTTTTTAATATATAATCACTATCACCAAATAAATCAACTATATCAGAATCTGATGATAATCCTATTGCACGAAGTAATGTAGTAACTGGAACCTTTCTTGTTCTATCAATTCTAACATAAATTATATCTCTAGCATCAGTTTCATATTCAAGCCAAGTACCTCTTTGAGGAATTACTTGAGCTCCTATAGTTACTTTACCATTTTTCTTATCTACTTCTTTACCAAAATAAACAGAAGGACTTCTAACAAGCTGGGATACAATAACTCTCTCAGCACCATTAATTATAAATGAGCCACTTTCAGTCATTACTGGCATATCACCTAAGTAAATTTCTTGCTCCTTTACTTCTCCTGTTTCGATGTTAAAAAGTCTTGCTTCAACCTTTAAAGGTGCAGCGTAAGTTGCATCTCTTTCTTTACATTTTTTTATAGAATATCTTGGTTCATCAAATGAATATTCCCCAAATTCTAAAGATAAATTACCAGTAAAACTTTCTACTGGAAAAACATCATCAAATATTTCTTGGATTCCTTTTTCTATGAACCAATTATATGATGATTTTTGAATATCTAATAAATTAGATAATTCAATAGCATTTTTTGTTTTTGCATATGTTCTTCTCTCGCGGTTTTTAGATATTTTTTGAATTTTATAAGCCAATCTCTCACCTCATTAAACTAGTTTTTTTCGGGTTTTATCATGTTCTTAAAAGTACATGTCGCCAATTTATAATTATAGACAGTTATTAATAAAATGTCAATTACTTTAGGCAGTCTTTAATTAAATTTATAAAATTTCTTGTGTTTTTTTGTAAAATGTTTATAAATTAAATATTATTTATAGCTTTTATTATATAAAAACCTTTATTTTTAGTTATTAAAAGAACTGTATAATAATTTTCTAACTCTTTAATAACTGTTTTGGCTCCTTGGTTTTTATTAATTACAAGCCATAGTTCTCCATCTTTTTTTAAATGTTCTTTTGCTTCAAAAAGAATTTTATAAAGTATTTTATTTCCAACCCTTATTGGTGGATTTGTAATTATATAATCATATTTTTTATTAACGCTTTCATATATATTACTTGGAAATATGTTTACCTTTACATTATTTAATTTTGAATTTTTAAGTGCTAATGATATACATCTATTATTTATATCAATCATATCAACACTGCATTTATAGTTTTTTGCAATAAATATTCCAATAGGCCCATAACCACAACCAAAGTCTAGAATATCTCCTTTTAAACTAGGTAAATTTTCAATTAATGTTCTTGTTCCAAAGTCAAGGCCTTTTTTTGAAAAAACGCCATTATCTACTTTAAATTTAAAGTCTTGATTCTTAATTTTTACATAAATTAAATGTTCATCGCTTTTTATATATTCATTTGTAAAATAGTGACTCATTTATTTATCTCCTTAAATGAACAAAGCCCGTACTTCGTTTAAGTACAGGCTTTTAGTATGTTATTTTATTTCAACTGTTGCGCCAGCTTCTTCAAATTGTGCTTTTAATTCATTAGCTTCTTCTGGAGTAATATCTTCTTTAACATTTCCTCCGTTATCGGCAATAGCTTTTGCCTCTTTAAGTCCAAGACCAGTAAGATCTCTTACTAATTTAATAACTGGAATTTTATTTCCACCAGCATTTGTTAATACAAGAGTTACCTTACTAGGTCCTGCTTGTTCTTCTACTGCTGGTGCTGCTGCAACTGCAACAGCACTTGGATCTACACCAAATTCCTCCTTCATTGCATCTACTAATTCTTTAACTTCTAAGATTGTCATTTCTTTTAATCCACTAATAAATTCATCTTTTGTAAATTTTGCCATTTATATCATTCCTTTCTTTTAATTATTTTCTTCTAATTGCTCAGAATATAAATCTAAGCAGATTGATAAATCTCTAACTGTGCCCATAAGACCAGAAGCAAGCATTGTAAGTAATCCTTCTCTTGATGGGATTGATGATAATTCTTTTAATTTTGCCTCATCAGTTAGTTCTCCTTCAACTAATCCAACTTTTAAAACTAATGCTGGATGTTTTTTTGCATAATCGCTTAGAGTTTTAATTGGTGCGACTGCATCAGTACCAAACGCTACTGCTTTTGGACCCTCTAAGTCTTCATTTAAACTAATTTTTAAAGAATCTAAAGCTCTTTTAACTAAAGTATTTTTATAAATCTTTAATTTTGAACCATTTTCTTTAAGTAAACCTCTAAGTTCGTTAGTTTCCATTGCCGTAAGTCCTTGATAATCGAAGAATATAGTTGAACTTGAATTTTTAATATTATCACTAATTTCATTAACTACCTCTTGTTTTTTATCAAGAATTTTTTGATTTGCCAATATCAGCACCTCCTTTAATTTATATTTACCGTAAAAAAACTCCATCTAACTTGTAGACAGAGCGAAAATACTTAAATAAACTTAAGTTCCTCGGTAGGATTTTTAAATTCTCATCCCTACTGTCTACGGCTTAAAACAATTAAATTATAACACGACTTTTATTAAAAGTCAAAACTATTTATATCAACTTTTACTCCAGGTCCCATTGTAGATGATACAGATATGTTTTTAATATAAGTACCTTTTACAACAGATGGCTTAGATTTATAAATTAATTTAACAAATGCAGTTAAATTTTCAAGTAAATCTCCATCAGTAAATGATGCTTTACCGATTAAAGCATGAACATTACCATATGAATCAGTTCTGTATTCAACACGTCCTTTTTTTACTTCGTCTACTGCTTTTGCTGTATCTAAAGTAACGGTTCCTGTTTTAGGGTTTGGCATTAAACCTTTTGGTCCTAAAACTCTACCTAATTTACCCAGTGCTGGCATCATATCTGGAGTTGCAACCATAACATCAAAATCAAACCAATTTTCTTTTTGGATTTTTTCTAACATATCAGTATCTCCAACATAATCTGCACCAGCGTCTTTAGCGGCTTTTGCTGCCTCACCTTTAGCAATTACTAAAACCTTTTTAGCCTTTCCTGTTCCTTTTGGAAGTACAACTGCACCTCTTAATTGTTGATCTGCTTTTTTAGTATCAAGATTTAAACGCATCGCAACTTCAACTGATGCATCAAATGTAGCTATATTAGTATCTTTTACTAATTTTATTGCTTCTTCTTTTGTATATAAATGATGCTTATCTACTTTTTTAGCAGCTTCAACATATTTTTTACTTTTTTTCATATTTTTTTCCTCCTTATGTGGTATAGTGGATAGCCGATCTTTCCTCCCACATAGGTATAACCTATGTATTAATTATTTTAATTTTCTACTTTAATGCCCATATTTATGGCAGTACCAGCAACAGTTTTCATTGCTGCTTCAATGTTATCACAATTTAAATCTGGAAGCTTGATTTCAGCTATTTCTTTAAGTTGTTCTTTTGTTAGAGTCGCAACGGTTTCATTTTTTCCCTTTACGCCTCCCTTATCTATTTTACAAGCTTTTTTGATTAAAAATGGAGTTGGTGGAGTTTTAATTACAAAATCAAATGATTTATCTTCATAAATAGATATTTCTACTGGTAATATATCTCCTATTTTGTCCTTAGTTGCGTCATTATATTTTGTACAAAATTCTCCTAAATTAATTCCGGCAGGTCCTAAAACAGTTCCAACTGGTGGAGCTGGTGTAGCTTTTCCTGCAGGTATTTGAATCTTAATTTTCTTTGTTACATTTGCCACGAAAAACACCTCCTATAATTTTTCCTTTTTTCGCGAGTGGTAATAATGCATCGGCACTCCCACTTATATCTATATTAAAAAATATAGCCATTTAATAATATCATAAATTCATATGTTTGTAAACTTATGCTTTAGAAATTTGTGAAAAATTTAACTCTACTATTGTTTCTTGTCCGAATAAATCAAGGGCAACTTCTAATTTAGAGTTTTCAATATCAACTGATTTTATAACCCCAAGCATATTTTCAAATGGTCCATCAGTAACTTCAACTTTTGTTCCTATCTTAAGTTCTGTTTCAACATTAAGTCTACTCATGCCCATTGTTCCTAATATATTGTCTACTTCTGCTGGAGTAAGTGGAAATGGTTTAGCACCTTTACCAGAAGATCCAATAAAACCTGTTACGCCAGGAGTATTACGGACAACAAACCAAGCTTCATCAGTCATTATCATTTCTACTAAAATATATCCAGGAAACATCTTTTTTACTTTTTCTTTACCATTTTCATCTGTTTCTTTTTTTTCAGGAACAACAACTCTTAAAATGTAGTCTTCCATGCCTGTTGTACTAGCACGCATTTCAAGTCTTTCTTTTACTTTACTTTCATGTCCTGAATAAGTATTAACTACATACCATTCTTTTTCCATTATTTTAGTCCCTCCATAGCCGTTCTAATTCCCGCAATTATCAAATCAGAGCATACAAAGAATATGCCTAAAACTACTATACATACAAGCATTGCGACTGAATATTTAATCATATCTTTCTTTTTAGGCCACATTACTCTTTTCATTTCTTTTTTGACACCTGCAAAAAAATGTTTAATTTTTTCCATCTCATTTCACCTACTTTAATTTTATGAAAAAATTCAAATTAAAAAACACTTTCTCGTGTTCTTTAAATAAAGAGTACTATACTTTTCTCTAAAAGTCAAGTAACTATACTTAATTTACCAGCAAAACAGTTAAAAAATCAAGAATATTAGTTATTGTATCTTTCCACCAGTATGCTATATCTTTTAATTTATGATTTTTAGTATTAGTATTGTTTACAATTAATACATAAATGTCTTTATCTTTCTTTAATTTAATATCATTTGTATATCTAAGGTATTTTTCTTTTATACTTAAAAGTTGCTCTTTTGTACCATATATATATAAATACCCTTTATTAATATATATACTATCTCTCACAAAAGTTTTAGTAAATTTAGAAATTGTATGAAAGTTGCAAATAATATAATCTATTTTTTTCTTTTTATATCTCTTCTTTATCTTTTTT
Organism: Bacteroidaceae bacterium; assembly: GCA_963622405.1. Taxonomy (GTDB): domain Bacteria; phylum Bacillota_I; class Bacilli_A; order RF39; family UBA660; genus Coprosoma. The sequence continues at coordinate 5,367 of CAVFIJ010000106.1, forward strand.
ATATTTACTTTTTTATGAATTTTCTTTTGATTATTTTTTCTTAATTTTTTAGGATTAAAAAGTTTATTTTTAGGTTCTTCTAACAATTCATAAAAAGAGAGTTTATTATTACTTATTATTTCGTTTTTTACTTTTTCACTTGTTATACCAATTCCCAAAAATTTACCATTCATTTTTTTTATTTCTTTTATAATAAAATCCATATCAAACACCTTTTTTCTGCAAATATTATAACATGTATATGGCAAATAATCTATATTGAAATTTTTTCATAATAAAAAGCTTCTCAAATGAGAAGCATCTATATTTAAACGCTAATGCATTAGCGGGCATATGAGATAGATGATTATTTAAAATCATCTATATAGGTAATAATTATATTACCATTTTAAACCTTATGAATAATTAATTAAGGGGGCAGATAAATATGTCATTTAAATTAAAAATCTTACTAATATATAG
>CAVFIJ010000107.1:0-2352 GCA_963622405.1 Bacteroidaceae bacterium
AGCAATGGTTTTAAATAATGAACATCAATATACTACAAGTGAAAAATCATTAAGGTATACACCTGTTATAAATGATGATAATTCTATAATTACATTTAAAGAACAAGAACTTTACAACAAATGGATAAATATTTTTAAGCAAAAAATAAAAGATAAATATGGTGATATATATAATGATTCTAAAATATTAAAGCTAGCTCAAGAAAATGCTAGATATTTGGTAACAATATTTATACCTACACAAATGATTTATTCTACATCTTTTAGGCAAATCAATTATCTTGTATCTTGGATGCAAAATTATATAAAAAATGCTGATAAAAATGATTATTTTGAAAATAATTTAGCACAAGCCATGCAGGATTTTATAAACGAACTTGACAGATTAAATGTTATTGAAGAAAGATTGTTAGATAATGAAAAACATCGCAAATTGTCCTTATTTGGTAATGATTTAGAAAAAAAAGAAGAATATTTTGGAGATGTATACTCAACTACTTATAAGTCTTCATATGCTTTCTTAGCACAAGCACAAAGGCATAGAACACTTGATTATCAGATGGAAACTCTTAAGGATACAGAATATTATATACCACCTATAATTAGAGATGACGAGGAACTGTGTGAGCAGTGGTTATCTGATATGCAAAAAGTTAAAGATCAAATACCACAAGGAGAACTAATTAGGATATATGAAATAGGTAAATTTGATGATTTTATTTTAAAATGTAAGGAAAGACTATGCACAGAAGCACAACTTGAAATTATGCAACAAACAAAAGAAACTTTATCTAAATATAAAAATGCATTAGAAGAGAAAAAATATTATTTATCAGACGATATATTAAAGTACACTCATGGTGCAAGATGTACTTTTCCAGACTTTGATTGTAAGAATGATTGTAAATTTAATGAAGGAAAAAAATTAGTTAGAAAAATTTAAGTAAAATTTAATATTAAAAAATACAGAAGAAAACAAAAATTTTCTCTGGTATTTAATTCATAAGTGTAATTCATAAAATTTATTTTTAAGCAATTGCCATAGCCTTTTTGTTTAAATAGATAGATGTTGGTAAAATTTTAGTTAATTAAGATAGAGGAGTGAGAGTTTTATGGAAAAGTTTGTAAAATGGGATAGAGAAAAAATTGATGCATTTATAAGAAAATGTTCAAATTCAGTAGGTGTTAGCAGTGAAATTGAGGTTATAAAGTGTAAAAATGAAACTCTATCAAAAGAGGATGCGGTAGAAATTTTAACTATGCTAAATTCAATATTATCTAACAAGGAAACATTTGAAAAGGAAATACCTAAGAGACAATTAAAAATTGTAACAAATTTTAATCAAGAAACACTTGATTTAATTAGACCTTATTTTGAGGATCCATATGTTTATGTAATGGGACATGGAACATTATCTGAAGATTTGGCACAATCAATTATCAAAGAAGGTTTAAAAGCAGATAGTCCATGGTTAGGAACTTCATTTATTGGATTAGATTATGATAAAGATTCTTTTGAGTCTATTAAACATTGGGAACATAAAAATTGTAAATATATTGTTCTTGCGGCTTTTAATGATGTAAGAGTAATGCCTATATGGAAAGAACTAGAAGAAAAAACATTTAATCTTCATAACGCTAATTTACTTGACAAATCAAGAATAATTGGATATATAGATGTAGAAAATCAGAGATTTATTAAATCTCCTTATTACAAAAAAATTCAAACAATTAACCCTGAATTTAATAAATATGAAGATGGCAGAGTAATGGGAAATTTACATGTTGGATCTGCGAGCGAGATAATTTTAAAAATTCGTAAATTGATGATTTGGAGTACAATGTATTGTGATACTGAACATAGTGATTTTCTTAGAGAAAATGTATATGATGCAATAATGTATCAAATAAATGATTTAGCAAAAAAGTTGGAACTACAAGTTGATAATTTGAAAACACGTGAAGAAATAGAACAGGAGAAAAAGGATATAGCATCTAAATTTATGAAGAATGATGGTGTCAAAGAAACTCCTGAAACAATAGACTGGACACAATCATTTGACGGAGAAGGTTGGGGCACGTTTGATGATAGTGAATGGGATGATGGTATTGAACAATCTAATCAGAAAATTTCATCAGGAACTCAAGATTTATTTGATGAATCACATGAATTGACTAATCAAATTGATAACACAAATTTATCTACACTAACTTCTGAACAAGTAAGTGAATTACAAAAATTGGGCTATATAGGTACACCTGAAGATGAACGAACACATTTAAAAAAATAGAAAAATTGGTGTTAGTATAGATATATAGACACAAAATTTCGAACGAAGTGGTATAATATCA
>CAVFIJ010000108.1:0-4630 GCA_963622405.1 Bacteroidaceae bacterium
ATTATTATAACAATATTTAAAGCATTACTTTTTGGTTTTTCATTATCTACAAAGTCTGATTTATTTAATTTTAAGCTAGAGGTAAAGAATGATTTGTCATAAAGTGGCACATCATTTTTTTCTTTTTCAATTGCATCTTTAATACTATCAAGTTCCCCTACTTTTGTATCATCTGCTTTTAAATCACTTAATAAATCTTCTGCTGACTCTATGTTTCCTAGTTTATTTATTCTACTAGTATTTGTTATATTATCAATCATTTCTTTTAAGTCCCTATCAGGCTCGCTTTTAAAATAATCTTCTCTTTTTAAACTCTTTTTCAAATCAATATTTTTAAGAATATTATATTCTTCATTTTTAAGTACTCTTTCTTTATTGTCAGGAATTTGATGAGATTTAGCTTCTTTTAAAATATCTCTTATATCATAATTTCTTTCATCTTCTTTTATAGGTTTTCTATTAAAAGTAATTTCTTCTTTTTCGGGAAGTTTTGTACGGTATTCTCTTTTATTTTGTATTTTATTTTGTGAATCGAGTAATTCTTTTACTTTACTCATTTCAACTTGACCAGCCTTTTCTAACTCAGCAATGCTCTCAATATTAGAATAATCTCCATAAGAGTATACTTTGTTATATAACTCTTGGTTACGATTGCTTCGCATATGCTCTTTTGGCTTTTTTGATGAATGACCATAATACTTTTCCATTCTACTTGGCATATTGCAACACCTCTATAGTAATAATATCATAAAATGGGTTAAAATACTAGAGTTTGAATTAATGTTAGAGGTAAATTGGATAGTTTACTTTTATAGAAAAACAAGTGAATAATCACTTGTTTTAAGACTCAGTTTCTTTATATAAAATCATGTAATCATTTAAATCAAGTGAATTCCAGCCTGCGAATTTGTCATCACTTGTATTAGCAGCACCATAGAAGTTTAAATACATCGCTCCTGTTTCATCAGAAATTATAATTCTACCACTATAACCTGAAACAGTACAAAGCGAAACTTTTAAATAGACTGGTGTATCACTTAGGGTAACTGTATAGTCAGTAGCACCTATTGTTAAATATTTATTATCATCTGTTTTTAACTGATATAAATATCCATCTGTTGTTTCTTTACCATTTACAAAACTAAATTCAACTCCTGTAGTACTTACAATAGTTTCTTTATCACTTGAGAATGTTGCAGTGTTTGTACCTACTAAACCTATGCCACTTACAGTGCTAGATAATAAACCATCAACAGAATATTGTCCTCCAGTATTTGCAATATAATATTTATTATCTGCGAGCGTTGATAAGTCAGTAACATTAACTTTAGATATTGTTTTAACTTTTTCACTACTTAATCTATATGGATTAGATAATGTACCATCACCTACCATGTCTAAATTACCATTAATTGTTATAACTGGTCTTAAAGCATAACTTGCGGTTAATAAACTCCTACTCCAGTCTGTTAGGGCACCTGTAGAATCAACAAAGAATACACCACCATTATTCTGGTTAGAATCAGCATATCCTGGAGATAATGTCCAAAAGGCTGATGAACTATATAAAAAGTAACTTGTATTATCTTTACGATAAGCACCGCCTGCAAGAACAACTTCTTCAGCACTTATTAAGCCTATTTTGTTTGTAAATGTTGAATTTGTAGGGCATGTAAGTGAAGGAGAATATAGTGCGGCATCAACACCGACATTTAAATACGATTGAAAATAATAAACATCATTTGAAGCACCAGAGCTAGTTTTGGTTTCATATGTAAAATCATTACAAAACTTACTATCAACAATATACTCACTATAATCACTTAAATTACTAGTATACCAACTATCTAGTGTTGTTTTTACACTACTATTTTCATATCCTAATATTGTTTCTATTTCATCCTCACTAGATATAGTTGATGTTGTATTATACTGGCTAGAGCCAATAGAAGTATTTAAAATAAGTCTTAAATTACCATCCTCATCAATTTGTAAAATACGCCATAGATTTCCACCAAAGCTAACATAGTTATTGGTAATACTGCCTCTATAAACAATTACATTACCTGAACCGGTTATACCTTTTATTCTATATATACCGCTATCACTAGCAATATTACTAAAGGTACTTGTCTTATCATCACTACTCATCGTATCTAAATCATATAAAGTAATATCACTTTCACTCCCACTATCTACATAAGCTTCAATTATATTCTTTTTCATTAGTGTCATATCACTAGCGGTTATAACTACATCTCCACTAATGTTAGATAAATTAAATACACCATTTTCATATGTATAACCAGATACTATAGTTTCATTTCCCATACTAACACTTAGACTTTCATCACTAGAAATTGTAAAATTAGCTGTTAAAGTATCACTTTCCATCGCATATGAAGGAAGTGAAGATGCCGTAATATTATTATAGGTTACATTGAATATTTGTTTAAAATCAAAATCTACTTCTATATTAAAAGATGTATTAGTACTATCATAAGCAGATGATTTATAGGCAACTTTTATTTGTAGTGTTTTCTTTACACCAAGTGTACACTCTGTATCATTACATAGTGGACTTTTTAAATCATAATTAAGAACACTTACATCAAGCATATCATTATTTATAGTTAATGATTTAATTCCCATCATAACATTGCCTAAGTTATAAACATCTACATTATAAATAATATATGAATCTTCATTTGGAAGAACAAGTCCTGATGTAATATTACTAACATTATATTCTTCATAATTACTTATGGCATCATTTGTTTCATATGTTTGAACGCCCATAATACGAACATCTTTTTCTACTCTAACATTCGCAGAAAGTTCATCTATTTTTAAATCATTTTGAAATGACGAAAAGCCTATTGTCATTAATATAATACTTATACCAATAACAAAGGCATATAAGGCTTTAGAAAAATGTTTTTTATTATATCTTTTTTTAAACATTTTTATCTTCCTTTCATTCCATATCAATATCTTTTATTGTAAGTAAATATAAATTATTTTCATGTAAAATGTATAAATGAGCTTTTTGGTGTTTAGTAACTTCATAATACATAATTGGTAATTTCATATTATCTCTAACATCTAAAAGTTCTTCAAATTTATTTATTTTTATTATATTATAATCATCTAGATGAGGTAATGATGTTGTTTCAACTATTAATCTATCATATTCTTTTAATATTTTAGCAGTATATTTATCAAATTTATTCTTTTTTTCTTTAGAAACATTAATCATTCTTATTACTTTAATTACTGAATAAATAGATATTATCACACTTACAATTCCTTGTAATAAATAAATCATATTTGAAAGTTCAAATTTATATTTAACTAAATTTTGACTATCATTATTATTTGTATCTATTGATTTCATATTTATATTAAGTGATTTTTCAGATAATGGAATGTTTATTGAAGTAATGCTAGGAGATAGATGAAGATCTACAGAGTCATTATATACAATATAAGATATTTTTAAATTACTTTTTGTTTCTACATTATATTGTGATTTAAATTTACTTGCAATAGCATTATAATAGTCATAATCAATTACAATACTATTATCTGCGATAGCATAATTAACATTGTCTTTTTCAACTTTCGAAAGACTTTTTAAAATATATTTTTTTTCATAATAATCTGTTGACTCATCACTATTAGAAATAGTTAAATCTGCGATTATTTCATATTTAGGAGTTAAATTTACTTCCCTTGTTGTACTAAATTCATAATTAAAAGAAAGAGGGATATTTTTTATTAAATTTGCAACATAAGACATGTTTTTATTTAGACACTCTTCTTCATAAAAATCATTAGCTTTTAAACATACTTTATAATCAATAGTACCTTTTTCATTATATTTAACATTTTCTTCTTTAGATATATTTACAGAACTACTGGCAAAATATAAGGCAAAACACAAAAATAAAACACATAAAAACATATAACAGAATAATCTTTTATAATATGAAACATATATTTTCTTTTTAGGTTTTAAAGAAGATGAATCTTTTTTAATTTTTTTACTAGTTTTTTTTGTAACTTGCTTTTTTTTCTGTTTGTTAGTTTTATCTTTAGATTCAGCTTTTTTTTCCATATAGTTTCCTCCTTACTTCATTTCATTTAACCATACTGTTGGATAACCAATAATAGGGATTTTTTGTTTTACAGTACCTATTACCATATCTTTAGAAACTTTCCATTTATCTACTTCGTTATTAGCGTCTCCTTTTGTATATATTATAATATCTTTAGTCTTAATAATTTTATAAATTCTATGAACTACAACTTTTTCATTATATTTATAGGCTATTACTGTACCCTTTTTTAAATCATTTTCCTTATATTTTTGATTCACAATTACAACATCGCCTTTATTAATGTTAGGAACCATTGAACCAGTCGCAACGGCGATAGCGTAATATTTAAAATAGCCTGAAACAAAATAAACAGAAATAATTGTTATAAATATAAGGGGTAAATAATAGAAATAATTTTTTTGTTTAATACTTTCTACTTCAATATTAACTCTATCATTTTTTATAAATTTTTGTAATTTATATAATATTACAATAGGAAGTAAGAAAAATATCATTGAATATACATA
>CAVFIJ010000109.1:0-5961 GCA_963622405.1 Bacteroidaceae bacterium
CAGAACGTCGTGAGACAGTTCGGTCCCTATCCGTCGTGGGCGTAGGAAATTTGAGGAGAGCTGTTCCTAGTACGAGAGGACCGGAATGGACTTACCTCTGGTGTATCTGTTGTCACGCCAGTGGCAGTGCAGAGTAGCTATGTAGGGAATGGATAACCGCTGAAAGCATCTAAGCGGGAAGCCAACTCCAAGATGAGATTTCCCATTCTTTATGAAGTAAGATCCCTCAAAGACTATGAGGTTGATAGGCTAGAGGTGGAAGCATGGCGACATGTTGAGCTGACTAGTACTAATAGATCGAGGATTTAATCCTATATAATTTTTTCTAAAGATATTATTTATCACGTTATCAATGTTTTCAGAGAATTATTTCTCTATATTTAATCCGTGACGATAGCGAAGTGGATACACCTGTTCCCATCCCGAACACAGAAGTTAAGCACTTCAGCGCCGACAATACTGTATGGTAAGATAGGACGTTGCGGATTTTTTTGTGCAAAAAAAACATACAAAGGTAAAATTTATACATATTAATCATACTTTACTTTATTTTACAAATTATAATTAATTAAAAAAACTTATTTTAATATTGTGTAAAATAGTTGAATATGGATTAGCCTTTTTGATATAATAAAAAAGGTGAGAAAAATGGAATACAGATTAACAATGAAAAGCGAAATGGACACAGTTGAATTAGCACAAAATTTAGAATCAGAAAAATTTCCAAATATGGTTATTTGCTTAGATGGCGAACTTGGAAGTGGGAAAACCGTATTTACAAAAGGGTTTGCTAACGCTTTAGGTATAAGGGAGAATGTTACATCACCAACTTTTAATATAATAAAAGAATATGATGGAGAGTTACCTTTATATCACATGGATGTATATCGTTTGGATGGCAATGTTGATGGTATTGGTCTAGAAGAATATTTTTCAAAAGATGGAATTGTAATAATAGAATGGGCAAATACTATAAAAAGCTATTTACCTGAAGAAAGGTTAGAAATAAAATTTAAAGTAGCAGGTGAAAATACACGTATATTAATAGTTACTCCTTATGGTAAAAAATATGAAGAGTTATGTGAGGCAGTATTATGAAATATTTATTTATAGACACAGCGACTTCTAATTTAGTAGTCGCTCTTATTATAGATGGTAATTTAAAATATTATTACAATAAACAAACTGGTAAAGAAATGTCAGAAAAAATAATTCCTGTTATAAATGAAGCATTAGAAAAAGCAAACATCAATGCAAATCAAATATCAAAAATATTCGCAGTAAATGGTCCGGGTTCATTCACAGGTATAAGAGTTGGTCTTACAGTTGCTAAAACAATGGCTTGGTCTTTAAAAATACCAGTTATACCTATATCTTCATTAGAAGTAATCGCAAGTGCAACACCGTTCGCAGAAAATATTGCCTTGATAGATGCAAGGAGAGGCTATGTTTATGCTGGTAAATATGATGATAATCTAAATGCTTTAATACAAGATTCATACATTCCACTTAATTCGCTTGAAACAAAATATAAATTTATTAGTTATGATAATATAGAGAATTCAATTAAACCAGAAATAGATATTATCAAAGTAATAAAAAAACATGAAAATGAAACTGGAATAAATCCTCATAAATTAAATCCAAAATATTTAAAATTAACGGAAGCAGAGGAAAAAGTAAACAAAGAATATGATTGAGAAAAGTGAAAAAACTAAAGAAATTGATAATATATTGAAAACACATTTTGAAGGCTATATAAATTCTAGCGACCCCTATGAAAAATTCTTAATATATAAATATAATGAAAAAATAATTGGATTAATTACTTATAGTATAATATATGAACGTGCTGAAATTAATTATATCTATGTTGAAGAAGAATATAGAAAAAAACATATTGGAACCCTTCTTTTAAAAGCTGCGATTGAAGATATAAAAAATGTTAACAGCGAAATAATTACTTTAGAAGTAAACGAAAATAATATTCCAGCAATAAAATTGTATGAAAAAGAAGAATTTCAAATTACAGCCATTAGACCAAACTATTATGGCAAAAATAATGGATACTTATTAATGAAAGAGGTGAAATAATGGATACATATATACTCGCAATAGAAAGTAGCTGTGATGAAACAAGCGTATCAATTATAAAAAATGGAAATAAGGAAATATCAACAGTTGTACTTTCACAGATGAATACCCATGCTGTATATGGCGGAGTTGTTCCAGAAATAGCAAGCCGTATGCACATTGAAAACATAACGATTGTTATAGAAGAAACATTAAATAAAGCAAAAATGAGTATGGAAGATATAAATGCTATTGCTGTAACTTACGGTCCTGGATTAATTGGTTCTCTTTTAATTGGTCTTATGGCCGCAAAGGCACTATCACTAATTTATAATAAACCATTAATCCCAGTACACCATATTGCTGGTCATATATATGCAAATAACTTAGTAAAAAAATTAGAATTCCCTCTTATAGCATTAGTAGTAAGTGGCGGACATACCGAATTAATATATATGAAAGAAAATTATTGCTTTCAAAAACTTGGTGGAACGCTCGATGATGCTGTTGGTGAATGTTATGACAAAGTAGCTAGAGTTTTAAACATCCCTTATCCTGGAGGTCCCCTTGTAGATAAACTTGCAATTGAAGGTAATGACACTTATGATCTACCACTTCCCTTAAATGATAATAGCTATAACTTTAGTTTTAGTGGAATAAAAAGTGCAGTGATAAATCTAGTACATAATGAAAAACAAAGAGGAAATGAAATTAATAAAGCTAATATGGCTGCATCTTTCCAAAATAGAGTGGTTGAAATATTATCAAAAAAAACTTTTCATGCCCTAAAAGAATATAATGTTAAGAACCTTATAGTAGCAGGCGGAGTCGCAGCAAACAAAGGACTTAGAAAAAGATTAGAACATCTAGCTATAGAAAATAATGTAAATCTAATAGTACCAGAAATTAAATATTGCACAGATAATGCAGCCATGATTGGTGCCGCAGCATATTATGCTTATAAAAAGGGTCATATAGCTGATTTAAATTTAAATGCTAAGGCTAGTGATTATTTACACTAATTAAATGAGGTAAATTTTTAATTTATGATTTAAATAGAACCTTACAAAATAGCAAAGCCTGCTATTTTTTGTTATAATATTTTTGGTGGTGGATATGGGATATAATTTATTTATAAGTGAATTAAACAAAAAAATAAAAAATAAAACAGTTTTAAATAATATTAATTTAAATATTAAATCAGACACATTTACAGCTATTGTTGGAGTATCTGGGGCAGGTAAAACAACATTATTAAATGCTATTACTGGCTATGACCCTAAATATGATGGCCATGTATACTATGATAGCTATGATTTAAAAAAGTATAATTTAAAAAATGATATTGCTTACGTTCCACAAGAAGAAATACTTCATAATGACCTTACTCTCTATAAAGAAATGTTTTATAAAGCAAAATTAAAAATAAAAGATAAAAAACAAATAAAAGATAAAATCAAACAAACAATAAAAAACCTTGGACTAGAAGGCAAAGAAAATACTAAAATTTATGACTTAAGTGGAGGCGAAAAGAAAAGATTAAGTGTTGCTCTTGAACTTTTAAATAGCCCAAAAGTATTAAAACTAGATGAACCAACAAGTGGACTTGATTTAAATATTGAAAAAAATCTCATGAAATTGCTAAAAAAAATTAAAGACCAAGGAACTACAGTAATAATAACAATTCATACCATATCTAACTTAGAACTTTGTGATGAAATAATATTTATGGGTGAAAAAGGAAGTATATGTTATCAAGGCAAATATGAAAATGCTATTGAATATTTTAATGTAAATAAATTTGTAGAAATATACGAGCTTCTCATAAAAAACACAAATTACTATAATAAAAAATATAATGAAGCTTATCAAAAACCAATAATGAAATTAAAAAAAGACAAGAGAAAAAATAACCATACAATATTAAAAGATACAATAATACTTGCCCAAAGATATACAGAAATCATTTTCAAAAATCGATTTTTTGTACTAATGCTTTTTTTGCAAGGCTTTATAATAGCTTTGCTGGCAAATTTTGCTATGAAACCAAATGACATAAATAATTATGAAATTGCTAAAATAATACTTTTCACAGCGACATGTGCGGCTATGTGGACAGGTATCTTTAATACAATTCAAGAAATAGTAAAAGAAAGAACAATAATAAAAAAAGAATATATTGGAGGCGTCAGCATCACATCTTATGTTTTATCAAAAATAATAGTAGTATTCATAATTTGTATTTTGCAAGCATTTATTTATGTCACAACTATGCATATTCATTTTGATTTTATAAAAGATGGAATAATAACAAAATATACATATTTAGATAACTTAATAACCTTTTTCCTTGTAAGCTTTTCATCTTCAATGCTAGGACTTTTAATATCAAGTATTTCAAAAAAAACAGAAATAACCTTAATATTCGCAACAATATACATGATGATGCAGTTAATACTTTCTGGGGTACTTTTAAAATTAGATGGTATAATAAACCAAATATCACATCTAGTAATAGGACGCTATGGAGTTGAATGTTTTGGAACAATTGCAAATATGATTAACATAGTTAAACATACAAAATTAAATAAAAACATCGATGAAAATGTTGCAATAACATTATATTTAGATGAAGCAAAAGAATATTACACTTATAACAGTAGTCACGTTTTAGATATATGGCTCCTTCTAATAGTAATATCAGTTATTCTTGCGATTTTAACAATATTCTTTTTAAAAACAAATATAAAAAATCACAAAAAATAAAAAACTTACTTTTTTGTAAGCTTTTTTTGTATAAATAAAACTAAATAATATAAAATACTAGACATAATTGCTAAAATAACAATACCACTCATAACTAAGTTCAAATTAAAAATTTGTGAACCATACATAATTAAATAACCAACACCTGCTTTACTTACCAAAAATTCTCCCATAATTGTACCAATAAATACAAGACCAATATTTACTTTAAAAACACTAATGATATTATTAAAATTGCTTGGCAAAACAAGTTTAAATAAAATTTGCTTTTTACTAGCCTTAAAGCTTTTCATAACTTTTAATTTATTACTATCAGTATTAGAAAATGCTTGATGAACATTAATAATAGTAACAATAACAGAAATAAATAAAGCCATGACTATAATAGATTTAACACCTGCACCCGCAATAATAATTATAATAGGGCCTAGTGATACCTTTGGTAAACTATTTAAAACTGTTAAATAAGGATCCATTACCTTAGAAAAAAAAGGAAAACACCATAATAGAGTTGCTATTATTATACCTATAAAACTACCTAAAATAAAACTTATTATAACTTCATAAAAAGTTACCCATACATGATGAAATAAAGAACCATCATTATAAAGCGAAATAATAGTATTTAAAATTTTTTTAGGACTTGAATAAATAAAAGAATTTATAAGATTATAATCTGCGGCTAATTGCCATAATCCAATAATAATAAAAATAATTGCTATCTGTACTAATCTTACTATATACTTAGATACTTTTTCCTTTTTTAAATATTTTACATGCTCTAGACTATACATGAAAATCAATATCCTTCCAAATTAAATCATAATAATAAATAAATTTTTTGGCTTTTCTATTATTAATAGGAGTGCTTCTATTAGTTAAATTAATCTTATAAATATTTTTTATATAACTAGGTCTTTCTGATAAAACAATAACTCTATCTGCCATACTAACTGCCGCACTTATATCATGTGTTACCATAATAGCACTTTTCTTTTCTTTTTTAATAATATTGTAAACATCCTCTGAAACTGCAAGTGCTGATTGATAGTCTAAAGCAGAAAATGGCTCATCAAGTAAAAGAATATCTGGCTTAGTTGCAAGTGTCCTTATTAAAGCAAC
>CAVFIJ010000110.1:0-9125 GCA_963622405.1 Bacteroidaceae bacterium
TTAAAATTTTGAAATTTTGATGGAAATATTAAATTATAATTTTTTTTATTATTAGTTGCTCCTTCTTCATTATACATAATTGTATATAAGGTATTATTAATAATATATAAACTATCTATACGGATTAATAGTTCAATGTAAAAAACCAAATCTTCCATCATTGCAACATCAGTTTTAAAAGAAATGTTTAATTTTTCTTTTTTTATCATTAGTAAAATAGTAAAGCATGGCATGTTTCCATTTAAACATAAAGGAATTATTTTATCTTTAATGCCTTTGCTATTATATTTATTACTAATATTTTCCATATTACCTTTACTTATAAACTTATTATTAGAATCTATGATTTTATAATTACATCTTACCATGTCAACATTTTTTTGTTTTATAGTTTCATACATAATTTTAATATAATCTTTATCATACATATCATCAGCATCACAAAAGCATATATACTTTCCAGTTGCTTTTTTTATGCCAATATTTCTAGTATCAGATACTCCAGTATTTTCTTTATCAACGACAATAATTCTTTTATCTTCACTAGCATATTTATTAATTATTTTAATAGAATCATCTCTACTACCATCATTTAAAAGTATAATTTCAATATTTTTATATGTTTGATTTACTAAACTATTTATGCATCTATCTAAATATTTATAAGCATTATAAATTGGTACTATTATACTTATTTTATCCATACAATCACCTAAAGTTTTTCTATTTCTTTATAAAGTTTTTCGCAAAAATTATGAGTATTACTTACATACTTTTTGGGTTTAAAATTTTTGATTTTTAAAAGAACTTCATCAAGTTTTTCCATATTATCAAGTTTTAAAATATATCCTTCTTTTACAAATGAATTAATAATTTGAAGTTGATGGTCATTTGTATGTTCTTTATATTTTGACAGCCTTGCTGCGGCAATTACTTTTTTATTATGTGATAAACTAGTTAAAATGCTTCCGACACCACCGTGGGTAATAACTACATCACATTTAGAAATATATTTTTCAAAATCAGTATTAGAAAGTAAATCATATACTTTCATTTTATTATGTTTATAAATAGTACATCCAGCTTGTACAATAACTTCTTCTTTTATATTGCCATTATCAATCTGCTTTGCAACTGCATCAAGAAGTCTATTAAAAGGCTTATCTTGCGTACCTAAAATAACAAATATCATTATATCTCCTCCTAAAATACTCCACCAAAATATTTAGCTTTTGGATATAATTTTAACATTGATTTATGCTGAACAACAAATAAGTCCGCAATTGGATAAACCATTTTACCACTTAATGTTTTTGTTTCACTATTAGCAAATGTTTCAATGAAAATAATTTTTCTTCTAAAAAATTTCCCAATATAACACATAGGAACAGCTGTATGAGTACCTGTAGTTATTATATATTTTGGTCTTATTTTTATAAAGAAAAATAAAGATTTAAATATATTTACAAGAAACTTAAATGGATATGATAACTTATGATCTTTAGTTCCATATATTAAATAAAAAACTTTTCCTTTATATTTTTCTTTTAAATACATATTATTAAATTGTTTTTCAGTAATAATATAAGAGTCAAACTTATCAAAAAGTTCATTTAATTTTAAAAGTTCCGTTAAGTGTCCACCAGTACTAGAAATAAATAAAGCTTTTTCCATAATTCTCACCTATCATCATTATACACGAAAAAAGCCTATTAATAAATAGGCTTAATTATATTTAATTTTTATTCAAATTTAATTTCTTCTCCATCTTCAAATTTTATTAAATAAGGATGATGGCCATTTCTTTGGTCTTTAGGAGGTAAAGTCATATAATCACCATACATTTGTGTGAGATAATAGTCATACCCTTTAATACCCATGAACTTTTCACCTTCAAATTCAACATCATTATAAGGTAATAATTTCTTTTTATTAAAAGTATCTTGTTTGAGAGTATATACAGTACAAAAAGAAACTAAATAATCAACTTTATCTTCATCAAACCATGATAGAGTTTTATCATATAAAAAACTCATAAATTTCATTGGTACAAACTTAAGAAAAAAGCCATATATTTTCTTTTTAATCATAGAATTTTTATAATAATTAGATCCATTTTTAATAGTAATTAAAGTACTAATATATTTAGAAATTTTGTGCTGACGAAATGTTATTTTATCTTCTTTTTTTCTTGCACCATCAAGTGGAAAAACATCTACCCATATACAATTTTGTTCATTATAATTATCAGAATATTTATTTTCCACATATAATGTATTCTTTTTTTTAATTTTAATAAAAGGTATATAACATTTTTTATTTGTTTTATAACAATCAATAAAATATTTATCATCAAGTTCCTTTTTGCAGGCCTCTATAAATTTATTATAATTTTTACGGGTCATTGCAATATCAATATCATCATCCCATGGAATAAATCCTTTATGTCTTATAGAGCCTAAAAGAGTTCCACCACTTAAAAAATAATTAATATTATTATTTTTACATATTCTATTTATTTCCTTTAAAATTTCAAGTTCAACTAGCTGTAATTTTCTAACATACTTCTCCATAATAACACTACTTTCTTTTCTCTTTAATAAATTTAAGTACTTCCTTAAACGCTTTAAAATTAAACAAAATATTAATAGTAAGAACAACAATACTTACAACAATTAATATGGCAAATGCATAAATAGCCCATGTAAAATAATTATTTGGTATGTAAATATTAATATTATTAGTTATAAAAGCAAATGAAGTAAATAACATAGCCCCGATTATAAACCATCTTGTACTACTTCTTAATTTCCTATCAAGACAAACTTTAGAGGCATAATAAGAAAAATATAAATATCTAATTATAGATGCGACAAGTGTACCAATCGCAACACCGACAAGTCCAAATTTAATCACTAAACAAATAGATATAACGATATTGCTTATAGCTTCTATCCAACAAATAAAATTTGTTTGTTTGAAATGTCCAATAGAATAAATAAGGTTTGAGTATATAACTCTAGCACATCCAAAGAAATAAGCAATTATTAATATAGAACCAAAAATAGGCTGAATATAATTTGCATCTGTTATTCCACTGGTATAAATTCTAATAAAAGGTACTATTAATACAAGAGAGCAAATAAATAATATAAATGCAATTGTATAATAGACAAATTCATATATTGTAAAACTTCTTTGTAAACTTTCCTTTTCCCCTCTCGCAGCCATATCACCGAAAATAGCATCCATACCATTAGTAAAAGCATCTGATATGTTTTTTATAGCTGTACCTACTAAATTATAAACTGAATAAATAGCTACTGTTGATAAATTAGTAAATGCCGTTAATATAGTAACATCAGTATTACTATTTATAACATATGCAATATGTTGTGAAAGGCCATCAAATTTATTATCGATTTTATATTCACCAGATTCATCTTTGAACTTCATATCAAGTTTCTTTCTAGCATATATAGAAAGAAAAATAGGTTTAACTATAAAGGCCACTGTATTAGCTATTTTAACTACAAAGATAGAAGCACCTAAATGAATTAAAACAATTACCAAAATAATATTGAAAATATAACAAAAAATTTGAACAGAAGATATTACATAGTATTTTTTTTCTGATTGAAGATATAAGTTATAAACTATACCAAAAAAATATTCAGCAAGTGTACTTATAGCCATAATCAATATAATCCCAGCCGAAAACAATCCATCAAATTCTGAATTTATATACGGAAAAATAAAACACAAAACAATTACATAAATAATAAATATAAAACCGATTTTTTTAAAGAATTTATCAGCGTCTTTCAAAATTAATTTAACATGATGTTTATCATCTTTAGCAATATATTTATATAATTTAGATTTTATAACAGGCCCTATTCCAGCTTCTAAAAGTACTATAAAAGATAAAAGCTGAGTTATTGAAGCTACAAGACCATATGTATCTGAGCCAAATGTTGATATAAGTAGTTTAGGTATAATAAATCCACTTATTATTACAACAACTTGCAAAAGTAAATTAGAAGAAATGTTTTTTAATGCTATTTTACCTCTTCTCACGTTATCACTTCTTTCTAAATATTTTCTTCATCTATCAAATGTTCAATAGTTCTTGCAAATCCATCTTTAATACCATATTTAGGTTTAAAGTTAAGTTCTTCTTCTATTTTTTCAGTAGAAAGAATTCCTGTTTTAAAAGAAGCAGCTCCTTTACTTTCTTTTATATCAAATACAAGTTTAAGCTCTTTCTTTGAATATAAAGAAATAAGCGTTTGTGCTAACTGTTTAATAGAGGTTTTACACTTAGAAGATGCCACATTATAAACAATATCATTAGATTTTAATAAAACTATTATCATTGCTTTTATAGCATCAGATATATAAGTATATGTTCTAATAGAAGACCCATCACTTTTAAGAATAATATCTTCTCCATGTATAACATTGTTTAAAAAATCTGCTTGAACTCTTCCATCATGTATACTCATACCCGGTCCATATGTATGAGCTAAACGAACAATTTTTGTATTAAGACCGTATTCTTCTTTAAAGCATGCACACATATTTTCAGCCGCCTTTTTTCCCTCAGCATAACCATTTCTAGGAACCAAAGGATCTACTTGTCCTAATATACCATATTCAGTAAATATATCATTGTCAGTAGGTTCACCATAAATTTCTCTAGAGGAAACAAAAAGGTAGCCTTTTGCCTTTTTTTCATTTGCAAATAAAAGTGTATTGGCCGTTCCTATTGTGTTTGCAAAATTTGTTTCAACTGGCTTATCTTTCATTATTTTAGGGCTCGCTGGCGAAGCTGCATGAATAACATAATCAACATTAATATCTAAATCAATTTTATTAGTAACATCTTGAACAATAATATTTAAATTAGTGTCATTAAACATTTCAGTAGCTTTTTCCCTATTCCTAACTAATATGTTTATATCAATATTGTAATTATACTTTTCGTTTAATTTAAGAAAGGTATAAACAAAGTATGAGCCAATCATTCCTGTAGCCCCTGTTACTAAAACACTAGTGTTTTCAAACTTTTTTAGCAACTCTAAAGAACAGTAATCAATTATATCATTAATGTCCTCATCAACAATTTTCGTATATTTCACAAAATCAAACCTTTCTAATCTTCTTCTATTCTATTATAGTCTCTTGCATTTAAATAACCTATTAAAGAATAATAATCATTTTTTGTAGTAACTTTAATGTTATCATTATCACCTATAACAATATGTGGTTCAAAACCATTCTTTTTCATTAAACTACAACTATCTACAATGCCATCATAGGTAATATTTTCTTTTCTTTCTTTGATATGAGCATTATATAAATCTTTAAGATAAAATGCTTGTGGGGCTTTTGCAGTATAAACTACATTTCTATCAAGTACTTTATCTATAATACCATCTTTGATAATTAATGGTGTTTCATGCATTGGAGATACCGTAATTGCAGATCCATATTTTATAGTAGTTTCAATAACCATATTAATTGTGTCATCAGAAACTAGAGGTCTAACTCCATCATGTACAAGAACAATGGCATTATCATAAATATCATGAACTAAATTTACTAATTTAAATATAGTTTCTTGTCCTGTATGACCGCCCTTTATTACTTTTTTTACCTTCTTTAAATTATATTTTTTTATAAGTAAATTTAAAATATCGATTCCTTCTTCAACACATCCAATATAAATTTCATCTATTTCTTTATTATTTTCAAACAATTCTAAGGTGTGAACAATTATTTCCTTACCACATACCGGCAAAAATTGTTTAGGTGTTTTTAAACCCATTCGTTTACCTACACCACCTGCGAATATTAATGCTATTTTTTTCATACAATCACCTTACTTTGAGTATAACATTTTAAAAATATTTTGTAAAACAAACCATGCTTAAAAGTGAAAACATTGCAAATAAAACTTTTAATTATCCATATTAATATAATCAACAAGTGTATTATAATCATCAAAAATGTATAATATAAAATAATCAGATGA
Source organism: Bacteroidaceae bacterium (assembly GCA_963622405.1). GTDB lineage: Bacteria > Bacillota_I > Bacilli_A > RF39 > UBA660 > Coprosoma. The sequence goes on from CAVFIJ010000110.1 coordinate 6,041, forward strand.
ATAAGCAACATAATCTTTCTTGTTAAAATTATCAAAATATTTATTATTATCAGTTCTATTTTTAGCAAAAAGCACAAAAACCTTACCACTAGGGCGAGTGGAAACATGGTCTTTTTTTTGTAACCATTCATACACAATATCAACACCATATACATTAGATAAATCATTAGTATTATAATCACAATCAGCCCAGTCCCACACATCAATTTTACCATTTGATAATTCTGTTAATACATTTGAAGCCCAAAAACCAGAATATCCATTATACGATTTATTTTTGAGTAATACTTTAACTATTTTTTTATATTCTATAGTCTTATCATTAGAAAAATAATAATGTTTATAATTATATCCGGCACTTATTAATAACAATATAGTAAGTATACATAAGGCTGTTTTTTTACAAGTTAAATGCCAATCATTATATTTAAAATAAAAGATAATAAGTGGTATAAAAAATACAATTATAGGTATATTATATCTTTGAATATATTGTAAGTTAGTAAAAGAATATATTAAAATAAAAATTATAAAAGCACATGATACAAATATTGATAAAATATAATATTCTTTAGATATTTTATTTTTATTCTTAAGAGCAAATCTTACACTGAGTAATGTAAGTATAAAAAGAACAAAAGCCAAAAAATTACTAATAACACTAAATAAATTAATTTCAGATTCACTATAGCCAAGTATTCCAATAAATCCAAAGAAAACATCTATAAATCTTGTAATATCAAAATTTTTGAAAGAAATATTATCCCATGTCGCATATGTATAAATTTTAGAAAGAATATGGCTATTTATAAAATAACCTATTAATGCACCAATTAATGAAATAGTGCATGCAATAAAGTATTTGAATTCTATACTGCTTATTTTTTTTATAAAGAGTTGCTTTAAATATTTAATTAATGACTTAAATTTAGCTTTATAAAAATAAGTGATATATAATATAAGTAAAGAGCTCATAAATAAAGGGAGAAATAAAGTAACAACTTGTCTAAGTCCATTTAATCCTGCCATTAAAGAAACAATAAAGAGTATTATATAAAATAAATAAGGTTTTTTAAGGGAATTTATAATATGCATAATTAAAGCAAAAATTATAAAGCCGAAAACAATATGTGGAATATAATATACTCCATATATAACAGTATAAAAATATACAGTAGAAAAAGGTAATAAAAAGAAAGTTGCTATCATAGGAAAATAATGTTTTTGTTTAATTTCTTTACAAAATAAATAACAAGCAATTAAAAGTAAAATATACAAAGAAATACTTCCTAACACTCTTACTAAATGCCAATCATCAAAAAAATGAAAAAAGAAACCAAAAAACAATTGTGTATTAAATACTCTAAGCTCTGTTGAATAAAACCAATTAGTAGATATAAACCCACTTTCATGTGCAATTAAATTAGATAATATCATTTCACTAGACATATCAGAATTAAGTAAACAATTTATTCTTGTGTATATGAAATAGCACAAGAAAAGAAATGTAAATATCAGCAAGCACCAAGAAATTAATGTAAAATATTTATCTTTTATCTTTTTCACCTTAATCTAACTCCTTTTCAATAATATATCTAGGTCTTCTTTTTGTTTCACTATATATTTTACCAACATATTCACCAATCATTCCAAGTGAAAACATTTGTATACCCGCTACTAACCATATTGAACAAACAATAAAAGTCCAGCCGGGTACAACATTACCCATTATTTTAACAGTTAAAGAATATATTAAAATAATAAAACTAATAATAGACATAATTATTCCAATATTACGTATTATTTTTATAGGTTTTACACTAAAAGAAGTAATTCCATCCCATGCAAATGAAAGCATCTTTTTTAAAGGGTATTTGCTTTCGCCAGCATATCTTTCGTTTCTAACATAATATACAACTGATGAATTAAAACCTATTAAAGGTATAATACCTCTTAAAAATAAATTAACTTCAGAAAATTTTTCCAGTTCATCTAAGCTTCTTTTACTCATAAGCCTGCAGTCTGCATGATTATAAACAATTTCTACTCCCATAAGATTCATAAATTTATAAAAGCCTAAAGCAGTTGTTCTTTTAAACCAAGAATCTTTCTTTCTGGAAGATCTAACACCATATACAATTTCATTACCTTTAGCATTTTCATCAAGCATATCATCTATAACATTTATATCATCTTGTAAATCAGCATCCATAGAAATAACCACATCAGCATATTTTTTCGCAGTCATTAATCCAGCAAGTAATGCATTTTGATGTCCCCTATTTCTAGATAAAGTAATTCCAGTAAATAGTTTATCTTCCTTATTAATCTTTTTAATAATTTTCCAAGTATTATCTTTTGAGCCATCATTAACATACAAAACCTTACTCTTTTTACTAATCTTCTTATTTTTAATTAAATTTTCTAATTTCTTTTTTAATCTTTTTGTTGTTTCTTTTAGTACCATCTCTTCATTATAACAAGGTATAACAACATATAATACTTTATTTTTCATTTCTTCTCCTTATCTACAGCCCATATCCTATTATTTATTTATCTTTAGTTAATCATGAAATTGTATTCTTTATAAGGAAATAGAGTAATGTTTTATTAAAAATAACATATACAGTAACTAAATCAAAATTCAAAATAATAAATAAATTTATAAGTATCATGTTATTTGTCACACTTTAAAATTTAACACTTGCATCCTTATTCATACCAAATTTCATTATAAACATTATAGCACAAATATAATAATAGAATGAAAGATTTCATAATTATAGAGAAAATTCAAGGTAAAATGCGATTGACAAAGCCCTCGTTATAGTGTAAAATTATTAACTGTAAAAGTGATTAAACACATATTTGGGTCCGTAGCCAAGTGGTAAGGCACGGGACTGCAACTCCCTGATCGCTGGTTCAAATCCGGTCGGGCCCTCCATTGACGAATCTGTTCGAACTATTTAGTTTGAGCTTGATATATAGAATCAATCGAAAGATTGATTTTTTTGAGTCTTACAAAGAAATCATCCTAAAGAAAGGATGGTGTTTATGATTAATATTATCAAACAAGAAATACCTA
>CAVFIJ010000111.1:0-5140 GCA_963622405.1 Bacteroidaceae bacterium
ATTAGGAAGCGTCTTAATAAAATGATGAAGACCAACTATTTTAGATACTTCTTTAACTTTTTCATCACTTATATTTTGGTTATATTTTATGTTTTCTTTAATAGTACCTTCAAAAAGCCAAGTGTCTTGTAAAACCATTGTAAATAATTCATGAATGTTTTCTCTAGTTAAATCTTTAGTAGATATACCATCAATTTTTATATCTCCCTCATTAATTTCATAAAATCTCTCAAGTAAATTAACCATTGTAGTTTTACCAGCTCCAGTAGGCCCTACAATAGCAACCTTATTACCAGCACGTACAAATGCAGAAAAATCATTGATAGTTGGTTTATCATTACCATCATATTTGAATGATACATGATCAAACTCAATATTACCTACTACTTTTTCTTTATCAATTCTTGTTTTTACTTTTTCTTTTACCATTTCTTCTTCATCTAAAAATTCAAATACTCTTTCAGACGCTGCCGCAACAGACTGCATTTGTGTCATACCTTGAGCTATTTGTGATAAAGGTGATGTAAATAGTCTTACATATGTAATAAATGCTACTATAACACCAAAGGTGATTTGACCATTTAAGGTTAAAAGGGCCCCTACTATACATACAGCAACATAGCCAAAGTTACCAATAAAATTCATCATAGGCATCATAAGACCAGATAAGAATTGACTTTTCCTATTAGCATCATATACTTTTTTGTTATATATATCAAATTTTTCATTGGCATATTCTTTACCATTATAAGCTTTTACAACATTAAGACCAGAATATATTTCTTCTATATGTCCATTTAGATTTCCAAGTTCAGTTTGTCTTAATACAAAATATTTTTGAGATTTGCTTAAAACTAGTGCCATAAATAAGAAACCAAATAAAGATGATACTATAGCAGTTATGGCCATTATCCAATTAGTTACAAACATCATAATAATAGTACCTAAAAATAAGGTAATAGCACTTACTAATGAAGATAATGACATATTCATTGATTGAGCTATTTGGTCAACATCATTAGTTATTCTAGATAAAATATCTCCAGTTTGATGTTTATCAAAATATTTAAGTGGTAAATGATTTATTTTCTTTGATATTTTCTCTCTTAGGCTTTTTGCAAACTTATTAGAAACTGTAGACATAGAAAGTGATTCAATAAATGTAAACAAAGCACTTAAGAAATAAAGAGATGCAAGAAATATAGTTATAGAACATATTGTTTTTATATCCATTTTAGGTTTTATTAATTCTTGAATGCTTTCTGGCATTTTATCAATATTAGAATAAAGTTCAGATGCAGAAGAGTCTTTATCATATTCACTCATTATATTTATAAATTTACTTTGGTCTTTTTTAGTAACTAAAGTATCATCAATAGTTATATCTGTAAGCAAAATTTCTGCAAGATTCTGGGTAAATGTCCCTCCACTATTCATATTAAGCAAACTAATTTTATCTGCTGTAGTAACTGTAATTCCATTATACTTTGAATCAGGAAGAATTTTTTCAAGTATTTTAGAATCAAGTTCTGTAATAACATTTATATTAGTACTAATTTCAGGTAAAATATTATTAAATTTTTCTTTAGCAGCAGAAGAAATTTCTTCATCTTGCATTATATTTTTAATAGTATCTTCATCTAATTTAATATCTAATATTAAAGGCATTTTTTCCTTTAAGGTATCTTCATTTAAATTTTCTTGTATTTCTTTTGATATTTTTGTTAAATTATCTTTATTAATAACTAAACCATCAGATATTTCATCGGTAAGCTTAGATAATTTATTAGGTGCTATTATTGATAAAATTGCTCCTAATACTGCAAGTAATAAAGCAATAAAGATTAATATTTTAAATGGATTTAATTCTTTACATAATCTTTTAATTGCTCCTTTAAAATCACGAGCTTTAGAGGCAGAGCCCATACCAGGAGGTCCAGAGTGTCTATTTTCTTCATTATTCATTTTCTAGTTCCTCCTTTGAAAGTTGTGATAAAGCAATTTGATTATAAATATCACAGTTTTTTAATAACTCTTTATGTGTCCCTATACCAACACATTTACCAGAATCTAAAACAATAATTTTATCAGCATTCATGATTGTACCAATTCTTTGAGCTACAATTAAACATGTTGCATCTTTTGTATATTTTTTAAGGGCTTTTCTTAGTGTTGCATCTGTTTTATAATCTAGTGCTGAAAACGAGTCATCAAATATATATATTTCTGGATTTTTAACAATTGCTCTTGCGATAGATAATCTTTGTTTTTGACCACCAGATACATTAGTTCCTCCTCTTGCAATATGACTATCAAAACCATTATCCATTTTAGTTATAAATTCATTTGCTTGGGCTACTAAAGAAGCTGTTTTTATATCTTCTTTTTTCTTATTTTTAGAATCTTTACCATAGGCAATATTTTCACTTATAGTACCATCAAACATAATAGCTTTTTGTGGTACATATCCCAAAATTGAATATAAGTATTCTTCAGTATATTCTTTAACGTTTTTACCATCTATTAAAACTTCTCCAGAAGTTGCATCATAAAATCTTGGAACTAAATTAATTAATGTACTCTTACCACTTCCTGTAGATCCTATAAACGCAACTGTTTCACCTTTATTTGCTTTAAAAGAGATATTTTTAATTAAATATTCCTCAGCATCTGGATATTTAAAAGAAACATTTTTAAATTCAACAGTTCCTTTTTCACCAGTAGTATTATGATCTAGGTTACCATAAATAATTGATTCTTTTGTATCTAAAACTTCATTTATTCTTTTAGCAGATACATTTGCTCTTGGAAGAATCATAAATATCATAGCAAGCATTAAAAAGGCCATAATTACTTGCATTGCATATGATGAAAAGACAACCATGTTACCAAATAATTCAAGTTTATCTGCCATTAAAGAATCTTTAATTAAATAGGCTCCAACAAAATAAATAGATAATGTAAGATAGTACATAACTAAATACATAACAGGACTTAAAATAGCAAATGTTCTTTGATTAAATAACTGAGTCTTTGTAAGTTTAGTATTAACTTCATCAAATTTTTCTTCTTGATAGCCTTCGGCATTAAAGGCTCTAACAACTCTTATACCATTTAAGTTTTCTCTAGTAACACCATTAATTCTATCAGTTAATTTTTGAACAATTTTAAATCTAGGCATTACAATTAAGGTAAGAATAAAGATTGTAAGCAACAAAATTCCAACGGCTATGGCAGTAAGTATACTCCACTCAGTACTTTTATCTAATATTTTTGTAATTGCCCAAATAGCAGTAATAGGTGCTTTAATTAGCATTTGTAATCCCATACCGATAAGCATTTCTACTTGAGTTATATCATTAGTAGTTCTAGTAATCAGACTACTAGTTTGAAAGCTTTTTGTTTCACTTAAACCTAAATTTAATACTTTATCAAATAGTTTTTTACGAGTTTTAAGTGAAAATTTTGCCGATAATCCCGCAATTAAATATCCTGTACCAAAAGCAAGCATTAGACTACCAAAGGCACATAACAGCATGTATCCACCATTTATTAATATATCATGCATTTTACTGCCTTCTGTTTGAACAAGCACAGTAATTTCTTGCATGTAATCAGGTAGTTTTAAGTCAAGCCATACTTGGCCAAATATTAACCAAAAAACAATAAATATGGTAAACCATTCTCGTTTACCAAATATTTTTAATAATTTAATCATATTCCCTCCTTATAAAATTATTTCTACTTTTTGCTTTTTTAAACACAAAAATTTAACCCTATTTCCGCATGTAGGACATTTAGCACATTTAATGCCTCTTTCAGCTGGTAAGGGTAATCTTAGTATAGTTTTACATTTATGACATTTTTTATAAATAAAATCGTTTTTTTTATGTGTTTTAAAAGGATGCATAACTTTGTTTTTTATTTTTAGATACATTTCATTTTCACGTTTTCTTTTTGTTAAGTTTTTAGAAAAAAATCTATAAAACATAAATATTATTATAAATGTTTCTACATAAAAGACAAAAGAAGAATCTATAAATAGATTAACTATAAGTAAAAAGAAATATAAAAAGAACAAAAAATTATATAAGTTATCAGAGCCGTTTCTTCCCATCATGAATTTATTAAATTTATATATAAAATTCAAGATTCATCACCACTTCTTGTAACTATAAGTAATAGTCTTAATATTTCTAAAACAGCAGCCATAACTGATGCGACATAAGTTAAAGCGGCAGCGGTAAGCATAACTTTTCCTTTAGAAAGTTCTTTACTATTTAATAAATGAGAATAATCAAGTTCTTTTAGTGCTCTTTTTGAAGCATTTATTTCAACTGGAAGTGTAACAAGCTGAAATAATAATATTATAACTTCCATTATAATACCAAGCCAAATTAAGTTAATAGAGGATGCTATAAAACCAATTAAAATAGCAAAATATCCAGCATAAGAAGCAAAGTTAGTAATGGGTACTAATGCACTTCTAATACGCATAAATGTATAGCCATCTTTATCTTGAATAGCATGTCCACATTCGTGTGCCGCAACAGCGACTGCACCAACAGATGCTTTGTTATAAACATCAGTAGATAATCTTATTACTTTACTAGATGGATCATAATGGTCTGTTAAATTCCCTTTTGTTTCTACTACTTTAATATTTTTTAAATCATTTTTATCAAGAATATATCTAGCAGCTTCACATCCCGTAATTGCTCTTTCATTCATTACTTTTGAATATTTTTTATAAGATACATTTACAAATATACTTGCAGAGACAGTTATTACTAAAGCAATTATTGTAAGTCCATAAGATAACAATATTGTCATTTTTTCATCACCCTTTTTAATTATATTTCATAAATATTAATAAATTATGTAAATTTTATTAAGAATTATTAAGAAAAGAGTGCAAAAAGCACTCTTTCTAGGTAATTAGGTTCTATAATAAATAGTCATAAACCAAACCATATGATAAAATAAAATTATAAAATCAAAATAGATAAAGTAGCTAATTACAATGCTATTCTATCTCTTGATAAACAACGTTTCCTGTGTAAGTATTGTAATAAAACTTTTACTGCTGAAACAGATTTAATAGCTCCTCATAAACAAATATCTAATAATGTTATAACTG
>CAVFIJ010000112.1:0-3928 GCA_963622405.1 Bacteroidaceae bacterium
CCTAAGTATGAAGAAATTACTTTAAACTTAGAAAGAGATTCTTCTTCGTTTGATTTAAAAGAAGAAAATTATAATGAACCAAAATTATATATTAATAATGATTTAACTGACAATGAAATAATAAGTGAAGAAGAAGAGATATATAATCAATATGATGAACAAACTATGCCAGAGATGTATCCAGTTGGGCTTGTACATGGGACATATATCATATGTCAAAATGAAAAGGGTATGTATATTATAGATCAGCATGCCGCTAAAGAAAGATGTAATTATGAAAAGTTTAAAAAAGAAATGGGAAAACCTAATATTGCAAGTACACCTCTTTTATTTCCAATTATTATTGAACTGTCTAATACTGAATTTATGATATTAAAAGAAAATATGAATATTCTGCGTGATTTAAAGTTTAAAATTGAAGAATTTGGTATTAATTCAGTTATTATAAAAGAGCATCCAACTTGGATAAATGGAGATGAAGAAGAAACTATTAGAAAAATAATAGAAATTGTAATTAATACTAAAAAGGAATTTTCAATTGAAAAGTTTAATGAAAAAGTCGCAACAATGATGAGTTGTAAAAAAGCTATTAAAGCTAATATGAATATAACAATGGAAGATATGGAAGTACTTATAAGTGATCTTAGAAAATGTAAAAATCCTTATAATTGCCCGCATGGAAGACCTACAACTATTTTTTACTCTAAATATGATATGGAAAAATTATTCAAAAGATCTGGGTTTGATATGATTAAATAATTGATTTTGTATTTTATATATTTTTTGATATAATACTTTAGAGCAAAGGTGATTAAATTGAAACGAATACTAATTATTGGATTTATTATTTTACTTATAGATCAAGTGTTTAAAGCTTTAATTATGTCTTTTCTAAATCTTGGAGAAAGTATTTCTCTTATTCCTAATTTCTTTAGTATTACCTTACTTTTTAATACTGGAGGAGCCTTTAGTTTATTTAGTGGAAATACTATTTTTCTTATTGTTTTATCTTTTATAGTTATTTATATTCTTTATAAGTATTTTGTAAAAGATAAAGTTATAAATAAAAAAAATATTATACTTTATGGTATTTTATTTGGTGGTATTTGTGGTAATTTAATTGATAGAATTTTTAGAGGATATGTTATTGATTATATTGATTTTAATATTTTTGGTTTTAATTATCCAGTTTTTAATTTTGCGGATATTTGTATAGTTGTATCTATTTTTATGATATTTATTATGATGTATAAGGGGGATAAAAATGAAATACAAAGTTAAAGAAGAAGGAGTTAGACTTGATATTTTTGTTAGTAATGTTACAGGCCAAAGCAGAAGCCAGTGTGATAAAATGATTAAATGTGGCAATATATTAGTTAATGATAAAAAAGTAAAATGTGGTTACATGGTTAAAGAAAATGATGAGGTTTTAGTTAATTTTCCTAAAGAAGTTACAAGTGCTTCTGCTGAAGAGATGGAACTTGATATTGTTTATGAAGATGATGATGTTATTGTTGTTAATAAAGCAAATGGAGTTGTTGTTCATCCAGCTGCTGGAAATTATCATGGAACACTTGTAAATGGACTTTTATATCATAGTTGTCTAAGTGATGTAAATGGTTCTTTTAGACCTGGTATTGTCCATAGAATAGATGCTTATACAACGGGTTTACTTATGGTTGCTAAAAATAATAAAGCTCATGAAATACTTGCTAAAGAGCTTCAAGAGAAAAAAACATATCGTAAATATGAGGCTTTAGTGTGGGGTGTTATTCCAAATGATACAGGTACTATAGATGCTCCAATTGGCAGAAGTAAAAATGACCGTAAAAAGATGGCGGTAGTTAAAGATGGTAAAGAGGCTATTACACATTTTAAGGTGCTTAAAAGATTTAAAGAGGTAACATTAATTGAACTTAAATTAGAAACTGGTAGAACGCATCAAATAAGAGTTCATATGGATTATATTGGTTATCCTATTGTAAATGATCCTGTTTATGGGAAAAGAAAAATTATTGATAATACAGGGCAGTGTTTGCATGCTAAAGAACTAGGTTTTATTCATCCGGTTACTTTAAAATATATGGAATTTAATAGTGAACTTCCTTCTTCATTTATTAATATAATGAAGGAGTTTGAGTAGGAGGAATTATGTTAGAATTAAATAATACAAATGATGAACTTGTTATGAAATTACTTCATTATTTTATAACAAATAGAAAATATACCCCAGTTATTATTAAAGGTATTGAGGGAGAAATATGGCTTGAAAATATGTCAGAAGATTATAAAATAGTTAGAATAGTTTCAAGTTATATTCATAATGATGAACAATTTAAAATAAATGAAAGAAGAACAAAACATCTTACTAAAGAACTTGGTAAGAAAACTTTATCATGGAGAATGAATATTCTTAGTATATTTATTAATCTAGGAGATAATGTACACTTAGATAATTTTGATAAGTCAAATACAAATCCGATTAATGTTCATAAAACAGAAGACTTAAATAAATATAATTTTGTTATTGATGTCTTCCCAGATATTACAAAAAAGACAAATTTTAAAGAAAAAGGGATGGAGTTATTTATGAAAATAACTAGTGATATTTCTAAAAAAAATGAAGGACAAGCTAAAATGAATGAAGAGATTTTTACAATAAAAAAGCCTTATATTACTATAGGTCTTATTATAATAAATGTCCTTATATTTATCCTTTTTGGTGGAAATGTACCTGAAGTTTTTGCAGTAAGCAGAAGTGGAGTTTTAAATGGAGAATTTTATAGATTATTTACAGGAATGTTTTTCCATGCTAATATCGTTCATTTACTTGTTAACTGTTATGCTTTATATATAATTGGAATGCAGCTTGAAAGTTTTATTGGTAGATATAGATATCTTATAGTTTATATACTTGGAGGCCTTGGCGGAAGTGTTCTTTCAATATTTATGAATAGTGGTTATTCTGTTGGTGCTTCTGGAGCAATATTTGGTTTAATGGGAGCTATGTTGTATTTTGGTTATCATTATAGGGTGTTTTTAGAAAATGTTTTAAAATCTCAAATTATTCCTTTAATTGCTTTAAATTTAATAATAGACTTTGCATTTTCTTCACAAATAGATGTATGGGGTCATATTGGTGGTCTTGTAGGTGGAGCACTTGCTCTTATGGCTACTGGTGTTAAGTATAAGTCAACTAAGTTTGAAATGATAAATGGTTTAATTATTTATATTATTTATATTGGTTTTTTCTTATATATGGTTCTTAGTGGGAAAGTTAGTTAACTTTCTTTTTCTATTGAACAAAAAATATGAATATGATATACTTTTGATAGAATAGCGAGGGAAATTATGGATAAAAAATTTTTAATAAAAAATAGATTAATAGTAATTTTAATAGTTATTATGCTTTTAATGGTTTCGTTTGTAATATCAGCAGCGGCTCAAATAGTATCATCAGATGTTAAATTAGCAAATACTACCGATTCATGGGATATTGAATTTACGGATATGAAATTATTAGAAATTAAGGGTAGTGCTTCTGAAAATAGTAAACCAAGTTATTCTTCAACTTATGCCTCTTTTGATGTTACTTTAAGTTCTACATCTGATAGAGTTAAATATGAAATAACAATATCTAATTTAGGTTTGCTAGATGCTAAAGCAGATGGTATATATATATTACCTCAAAATACTAGTGATAATCCAATTAAATATGAAATTAGTGGAGTAAATAATGGTGATGTTTTAAAAGCAGGGGAAGAAGTAAAAGCTACAATAAGTATTTATTATGAGGATATTCCATTTAATAGTACAGATAGAAATGCTAGTATATTAATTAATTATGTACAAAATTAAAAAAAATATACTTTTATTCAATTATAGAATAGTATATTTTTGCTCATTATGATTAAAACTATGCTATAAT
>CAVFIJ010000113.1:0-4408 GCA_963622405.1 Bacteroidaceae bacterium
TGTTACAGTTCAGTCAAGGCACTAGAAAATGAGTGAGTTTTACTCACTTTTTTCTTATGCTAAAACAGTTTTTTCTTCAAAACTTTTCTTTAATGATTGTAATATATCTAGGTTCTGTTTTTTATATGTTAAAATGCAACTTTTAATTATTAAATAGTTATTGGCTCCTTCTTCACTTCTAAATTTACCAATTTTTTGTTTTATCTTAACTCCTCTTTGTGATGATTCTGCATTGTTATTTGTTGATGGTACTTTAAAATCCTTTAAAAAATATAATATTTCATCTCTATCTCCACGTATTTTGGGATTCATCTTTTTATTATCATATTTCAATCTAGTAAATAATTTAAATTCTTCATTAAATATATGATTATTTGTATCATTTCTTAATTCAGATTCCCATTCATCTATAATAGAATCATATTCTTCAATTATCTTTGATAATTTTTCATCAGTAAAATTTTCTTCTTTTTTATTAATATATTCATTTCTTAAATCATTATACTTCGTGAAAAATTTCGATAATTTTTTAGGAGCTTTATGATCAACAAAATCATATATCCCCTTTAAATATCTTTGAATATGAGAAATACATTGTGCCAAAAAAATACCATATTTGTTATATAGTTCTGTGCCATCTTTTACAATAACACCATTAAATCTAGACAAAAATCCTATTTTGTCTATAGCTTCTTGTGATTTATGTTTACTTGGCCATAATCTTACATATCTTTTGTTACATGCACAAAGAATATTATAACCATTACCATCTATTTTAATTTGAGATTCATCATGATTTAAATAATATGAATTTATTAATCTATTCTCTATTATTTGAATATCTTTGCTTAAATTATTTTTTAATTTGTCCTCCCAATTTATAAGAGTACCTTTCGATAAAGTTATACCTTTATTAGATATATCTTTTATAAACTCTACAATTCCATCAGTAGAGTTTGGTAAATTTATCATTAAATCCATTGCTATACTTTTAATATTATTTCCATATTGAACATATTGATTATGACATTCTGGAATGTGATACTTACCATCTTTACACATATAATATCTGTATCTTTTAACAACTTTGGTTAATTTAATATCAATAACAACTTTTTCAATATATCTTTTATTCTTATTTTTTTCATTTTTATTAACTTCAATAATTTCTTCCTCAACATTACCCGATTTAATAAACTGTTCTAATTTATTTATTAAGGAATGTGGTTCATGATTTTTTTGACCACCTTTATTTTTATTAGATTTTTCTCTTCTGTTAGTAATTACTTTTTTATAACCATTAGTACTTGATGGTTTACTTGAATTAGAACTATCTTTATCATTTTTATTTTTTAATCTTAATATTTCTTTATCTTTTTCTTCAATAATTTTATTTTGTTTTTCTATAGTTTCATTGAGTGATTTAATTGTTGCATTTAAATTAGATACAAGTTTATTTGTTTCCTTTAATAGTTTTTCTTGTTTCTCGAATTTAGTAGTCAATTCTTCATACTGATTATAAAGAGATTTTGAATAATTGCTTGACATTTTAAATCACTCCTTGCATTATGATTATCTAATATTTTTAATCAAAATAAAAGACTTATAATTTAAGAAAAAATAGTGTATCATAGGAGTAAAACAGAAAAAGATAGAACTAATTATCTATCTTTTGACTGAACTGTAACATTTTTTTACCAAAAACCTACAAAAAATATTGACATTTACACTTGGAAAACTAAAAGAACATTTTTCTTGAAAAAACTTAAAGTGTTTTTCAAACACTTATTAGAAAACTAAAAGAACATCCTTTTGGAATACTAAAAGAATACCAACTTATAAAGTGATGTTTTACTTTTCCAATTAAGAATTTTAACAAAAAATGCTTGATACCTAGCATTTTTTTAAAATAAGTGTTATAATTATATTGTCGTAGTTGGAGGTAAAAAATGATGGTAAACAATGAAAATTATTTTGATATAAATAAAATTAAAAATACAATAATTGAGGGAGATACGATTGAAAATCTAAAAAAAATACCTGATGAAAGTGTCAACTTAATATTTGCTGATCCTCCTTATTTTATGCAAACAGAGGGTGAACTACATAGAACTGATGGAACAAAGTTTCAAGGTGTAGAAGATGAATGGGATAAATTTTCAAGTTATAATGAGTACGATAAATTTTGCTTTGAGTGGTTAAAGGAATGCAAAAGAGTATTAAAAAAGGACGGTTCTATATGGGTAATTGGTTCATTTCAAAATATATATAGACTTGGTTATATAATGCAAAATTTAGATTATTGGATTTTAAATGATGTTATATGGTCTAAACCTAATGCTGCACCAAATTTTGCTGGAACTAGGTTTCAAAATTCTCATGAAACCTTAATATGGTGCACAAAATCTAAGAAATCTAAGTATACATTTAATTATAAAACCATGAAACATTTAAATAATGAAAAGCAAGATAAAAGTGTATGGGATATTGGAATATGCATTGGAAATGAAAGACTTAAAGGTGAAGATGGCAAAAAGATACATTCAACTCAAAAGCCAGAAAAACTTTTGTATAAAGTTATATTATCTACTTCTAAACCTAATGATATTGTGCTAGATCCATTTTTTGGAACAGGAACGACAGGCGCTATTGCTAAATTACTAGGAAGAAATTATATTGGTATTGAAAGAGAACATAGCTATAATAAAGCTGCTGAGGAACGAATCAATAAAATAGTTCCGATAAATGATGATATTACTAATTTAAAACTTGAAGTAAAGCCGCCAAAAGTCCCTATGAAAAAACTTGTTGAATCTGGAATGGTAAAAGAAAACCAATCTTTATATAATAAAGATGGAATTGAAATATGTAAAGTAAATATCGATGGAAATGTTTATGATAATGACGAAGTATTGTCAATACATAAAATGTCTGCAAAATATTTAAATAGAACAAATAATAATGGGTGGGACTATTTTTATGTAAAAGAAAATGATCTTATTCCAATTGATGAATTAAGATATAGATATAATAATATGGAGGTAAAACATGGTTAATATTTTAGATTATAATGAATTTGTAGATGAGTTAAAAAAGACGGTGTATAAAAATGCAAAGGCAGATTTAATTAATAAAGTAGCAAGCAATCCTGATAGGTATATAGGAATATTTAGACCAACTACGCCAGAATTAAAATTAATACAAAATATAACTCAATCACACGAAATTAGTTTCGGAGATTTTGTTGAAGATATTATTACCATATATTTGGGTAAGTATTACAAGAATTTACCAAAGAGAGCTACTTATAAAGGTGAAACGATTTTGTTTGATCAATTGTTTGAATATAATAATAAAATTTTTATGATTGAACAAAAAATGAGGGATGATCATGATTCTACTAAAAAGAGAGGACAGTTTGAAAATTTTATAAAAAAAGTGGAATATTTAAAAGAAACATATCCAAATAAAGAAATAGAAGCTGGTATGTGGTTCGTTGATCAAACTTTAGTGAAAAACAAAAGATACTATTCCAATCAAATGCAACAATTTCATGAAGATAAAGTCAAATTACATTTGTTCTATGGTGATGAGTTTACATCGTATCTTGATAAAGTTGTAATTTGGGATGAAATAACTGAATATTTATTTAAATGGAAATTATCTGAAGATAATAAAATTGAATTAAATTTTGAAGAAAATTGGGAAGAAACAAAAAAAGAATTAAAAGAAAATGTTTCAAAAAATTCATGGAAAAAAATCATAAATAATAAACAAGTTGCAGAAGAAATATTACCAATTTTATTTCCTACAGAAAAATATAAGGAAATATTAGAAGAACTTAATATTAATTATTAACATCCAAGTGTTGGTCATAATTTTGGTATCACATCCAAGTTATGGCTTTTTTATTTTGCTGATAATTTCCTTTATTTATAAGTTTTTAAAAAGGAGCATGGTAGAATTCTTCCATATTTTTAACCTAATTTTGCAAGTGCAAAATAAGAAATGATAGCACTGTAATCCCTTAATTTATATAATATAAATTAAGGTTGAGCTATCTTTCCCTTTATCCTGCTTAATAATTATTATCAGTTTTTTGTTAAATTTTGTTATTTTCATGGTATACTTATATTAGTTAGTAGTTTATTACTACCTATAGTTTAGATAATTAAAGGTTGTCCGACTTCAACCTTTATGGCACCAGATTGATTGATACTCGAACTACTTGTTTCAGTTCGAGTTTATTTATGTTTTATTAAAATATTAGCAAAAGTAAAACTCGGATAAACGCTTAACAAAGTCCGAGTTTTACATTACAATGATATTGGTGAGTAAAATGATATATAAATATAGTATAATGTTTTCGGAGATTGAGTTATCAAAAGCATTACATGGTTTATGTGTT
>CAVFIJ010000114.1:0-7793 GCA_963622405.1 Bacteroidaceae bacterium
GGTACAAGAGAGCTTATTAGAGATAAAGATAATACTTATTTTTATAAATATAATAGTATTTCATCTAGTTTTGAAAAAAATGTTAATAAAACTGATAAATACAAATTGGTTATTACATTTGATGAAGAATATAGTGATGAAATATATCAAAATTTAATTGATAGTGTTGAGATTACTGTGAGTGCTAAGCAAGTAAAATAGTTAGTTTGTAAATTATAAAAATTTTTTTATATAGTTTACTTGCAAGTTTTGTCAAAATGTGGTACTATCATTACAGAATAGAAGGAGAGAAACTTTATGGCAAAAAAAAATAATAAGAAAAAGAAACAAAGACGTTTATTATTAACTTTATTATTGTTAATAGGTACTGCCGTATTACTTGGTGCTTCAACTTATGCATGGTTTACGGCTAATAAAACTGTTTCTGTTAATCCAATTGATGTAAATGTTACTGCTAAAAGTGGTTTACAAATATCAGCTGATGGACAGAATTGGAAGTCAATTTTGACTAATTCTGACATTACTGGTGCGAGTGGAAACTATAAGGCTGCTGTTAATCAGATTCCTAATACTTTAGAGCCGGTTTCAACTGTTGGTGCAATTGATGAAACAGGTAAAATGGAGATGTTCTTAGGTACTGTAACTGCAGATACTGAAGGTAATTGGATTTTAAGTTCTACAAAGTCTACTGAAACTAATGCTTCAGGAGATGCATCAACAGGTGCATTTGTTGCTTACGATTTATTCCTTAAATCTGAAACCGCTACTAAAATTTACTTAGGTGCGGATTCTAAAATTGAATTTGCAGATGCTAAAGATACTGGAATTAAGAATGCTACTAGAGTTGGATTTGTAACTTTAGGACATACTACTAGTGATGATACTATTGCTAATATTCAGGGTTTAAATAATGGTACGTCTTCAGCAGTTAAGATTTGGGAACCAAATTATGATGTTCATACTTCATATGGTGTTGCTAATGCTCGTGATACGTATGCTATTAATACTCTTACTGCTGCTGCAGGAAACGAGGCTGTTTCTTATGATGGTATTAAAGCAACATTTGATACTGCTGCAGGTATAACTCTTGCTAACGCTAAACAAGCTTCATATGCTGATTACTTTAGTACTGTAACACCTAATATTTTAACTCCAGAAACTAATGTTGATAGCAATGAGTTAATTGACTTAGAAGCTGGTGTTACTAAGATTAGAGTTTATATGTGGATTGAAGGTCAAGATGTTGACTGTGAAAACAATGCTTCAGGTGGAAAGATTTCATTTAGCCTAAAAATGAGTACAGAAGCTTAAGAATGATTTATTCATTCTTTTTTCTTTTTTTGTTTAAAATAAATATTAATTATGATACAATTATTATGGTGATAATAATGAGTATGTCTAAGAAAATAATTATCTTTATTTATGTTTTTATTGTTTTAATAGCAACGTTTATTATGTTTACTTTTACTTCTTTTTCAAATAGTACTATTGGTAGTATTACTATTATAGGTTTGGATAAGAATATAGGTAATTATGATAAGGGAGGCTTACTTATTGCAAATAAGAGTAATATACAAAAAAATGATAAGATTTTATTTTATGATATTATTGGAGGCAAAAGTGTTTTAAAACAAGATAAGGTAAAGAAAATTATTAATACAAATAAAAATGAGACTACTTATGTTATTGATGATAATAAATTTATTTCATCTGATTATGTCATCAGCAATACACAAAATATATATTTAGTACCTTTATTTGGATATGTTTATTTATTTTTGGCAAATAAGTATGTATATTTTTTAACTATTATATTGCCTATTTTCTTATACTTTTTATATCAGTTTAGGAAAAAGAAAGATGCATAGATTTAAAGTAAGAAGGATACCTAAAAATATTTTGCTTGTTGTTATTATTTTTGCTATTTTACTTACACTTCCTCTTACAATCTCGCTTGGAAGATATGTCTATAATAAAATTTTAGATTTATATTTTCATACGCAAAATTTTTATTTTGAGAGTGATAAGTTAAAGGTTGGGGGTACAAATTATTCACTTGATTATTGGAATGGCGTAGATCCTTATGAAATTGTTGTTAATTTGAATTCATATAAAAATAATTCTTTAAAGAGTGGTATGGATATTAATTATAAAACTAGTTTTGAATGTTCTGATGGAGTAATTTGTAATGTTTCTAAAACTAGTGGTACGATTTACTCTAGTTCTAATAATGATAGTTTTATTGTTACTATAACACCTAATAGAACTTTTAGTGATGGGGAAAGTGCTTCTATTACAGTAAATGCATCATCTACTAAGCCTTATAAAAAAACTTTATCTGCGACTTTTGAATTAACTGTTCACAAATATGGTTTAAGTCATGAAATTTCTGATAAAAGTGGTGAGGTTTATTTTGAGGTTAAGGTTACTAATACACTTGAATCTTATACCATTAAAGAGGCTTTTGGAAGTTATGCAGTTGGGGATCAAATTAATATTGATACTTATAATGATTTATCTGACGTTAATAAGAAAATGTGTTATTCAGCTATTGTTACGATTAGTTTTGATCCTAATGTTGTTTATATAAATAATAATAGTACAACGTTTTTAAATGCTTATAATATTAAAACTGAGGTTATAGATAATTATGATTATGTAAACGAATTTACTTTTGATATGGAGGCAAATTCTAGTAGTACGGTAAAAATATATAAAAAGAATATGGAAAATGATTATTCTTCAAGTGGTGATGATATAGTTAGAGTTAGTTATGACTATTAGGAGTTGATAAAAAGGTGAGCTGTAATATTGTAAATGAATATATAGATTTTTCTAGAAAGGCTATAAAAAAATATGTTAAGATGATACTTGAACGTTATTATGATCAGGATTTATTTGATGATGTGATTAATGCTTATATTAATACTAGGTATTATGATATGTATCAGAATGTTGATGACAGATTTAAAGTTAATATAGTTTATTATCTTAAAAAGGCTTTAGAAAAAGTTAAAGATGATGATACGTATAAAAATAAAGCTAGATATATGTTTCATACTTTTAAATATATTTTATATTTTGATAGTGTGATAGAATGTGATTCTATAAGGCCTATAATACACGAAATTTATGACTATAGGAAGAGACTTGGTCTTATTGATGAAGATTTTGAAAGTAAGTTTTATAATGTTTTAAAAGATGATTTACTTGCAAAAAAGAATTTTATTAATAGCTTTAATGATAAAAATTTTAATGTTGATTATGTAAAGATTGAAAAACAAGTTTTTGATTGTAATTTAGTACATAACATAAAATTTTCTAAGATTTATAGTGATTATGCAATTAATAAAGTTTTTGATAGTAAAGAAATAGGAGAACAAAAATTATTTGTTACCTATTCATTACTTGGCTGTAAAGTTCTTCAAGATATTATAAAGGGCAATTTTACAAAAGAATATTTGGTTGACTATGAGGTTTCTCTTAAAAATAAACCTAAGAAGAAGAAAAAACTTTTAAATATAATTGATAATGACATTGTTAAGGAAAAAGTTTTTTTGAAAATACCATTTTCTAAATTTATGGAGGATAAAGATGAAATTTATTCTCTTACTAAGGCTGGATTTAAAATTGCAATTATTCTTGATAGTAGTTTTGTCTTTGAATATGAAAATGTTATGCTTTTAAAAGTATTTTCTTATATTATTACAGATGATTATTATAATGAACTTAAAAATATTTATAATACGTTATATATTCCAAGTAAGGGTGATTAGATGGATACATTATTTAGATTTTTGTATGAGTTTTTAAGTCAGTTTTTTGGCGGATTTGTTACTATAGGGGCTGCTTTAGTATCTGCTCTTAAACAAATGTTTAATTTTAAAGAGTATTTAAAAATATTAAATTTTTATAAAGAGGATTTTAATGGACCTGAATGGTTATTTGTTGGTCTTTTGATTATAAGCTTGCTTGTTTTAGTAGTTGGTTTTACTTTTTTAATTATTTTTGTGACTAGAAAGTATATTAGGTTTAGAAAAACGCTTGTTGAACAGGAAGAACTTTTAAATGAGGTGGCAAAGCTTAATGATGAAGTTTCATCACTTGTAAAAGAAAAAGAGGATATACTTGCAATGAAGGTATCACATTTAGGTTTAAAGCCTTATGAAAGTGAAGAAGAAGAGACTAAAGAAGAAGAGCCAAGTGGTGATGGATTTAGGTTTGCAAAACTTAAGAATATTGATGATATATATGCTAATTATAAGGTTAAAAATTATAATGATTCATTTAGTTTACCTGAACTTGTAGAGTTGTTTAGGAATTTCGCAGCTAGTGAACTTAAATTATATTATAAAAGTGAAATGGTAAGAATTTTTTTAGCTGGTCTTGCTTCAACTAAATTAATTATTTTGCAAGGTATATCTGGTACTGGTAAAACTTCTCTTGCATATGCTTGGGGTAAGTTTTTAAAACATGATTCATGTGTTGCTTCTGTTCAGCCATCATGGCGTGATCGTACGGAACTATTTGGTTATTTTAATGAATTTACAAAAAAGTTTAATGAAACAGAAGTTTTGAAAACTATTTATGAAGCTGGATATACAGATGATGTTTTTACTGTTATACTAGATGAAATGAATATAGCCAGAGTCGAATATTATTTTGCTGAAATGCTTTCTATTTTGGAGATGCCTAATAAAGATGAGTGGCTAGTTGAACTTGTTTCTAGTAGTTGGGGGAATGATCCTAATAAATTAATTGATGGAAAACTTAAGATTAGTCCTAATGTTTGGTATATTGGTACTATCAATAATGATGATTCTACATTTATGGTTACTGATAAGGTTTATGACCGTGCCATGCCAATTGATATCAATGATAAAGGTGAGGTTTTTGAACCTATTCCAACACCTGCTCAAGAGATTAATTTTTCATATTTAGATAAACTATTTTGTGATGCTATGGAAAATAATCCTATTAGTGAGGATACACTTAATAAAATTGAGCAAATGGATAATTATGTTATTAAACATTTCCGTATTGCTTTTGGTAACCGTATTGTGGCTCATATGAAGAAGTTTGTTCCGGTTTATGTAGCGTGTGGTGGTGATGAAGTTAGTGGTGTTGATTACTTTATTGCAAGAAAAATTCTTAGAAAGTTTGAACAATTAAATGTTTCTTATATTAGGGATGAGATTGATGGATTTGTTGATTATTTAAATCAAACTTTTGGACAAGATAAAATGAAGGAATGTATTGAGTATTTACTTAGACTTAAAAAATTAACATAATGGATGTGATTAAATGAATATAATGGAAATTTATAATGGTATTTCTTCTTTAGAAAAAGAAAACTTTACTAATAATACTATGTCTACTGTTACTGTAAAACAAAAAAAGCTTAAATCAACATATGATGATGAATGGCTTGTTAAGATGGAAGAGGCTATTAAATATATTGATAATATACTTAGAAATCCTAATAGATTTATTGTAAATGAAGAGGAAATTGTTAAGATTGAACTTGCCAGAAGAATAACTGTAGATAGTATTAAACATTTGTCTAGAAATACCAATTTTATTCAAGAATATGATCCTAAAACTGGAGAGGTTAGACCTTCTAAAATACTTAATATTAATAAAGAAGAATCTTTTAATACATATGAAAATAGATTTATCCATACTCTTATTAATAATATGAAGATGTATATTGAAAGAAAAAAGACTGAACAAATATCTTCTTCTTTGTCTAATAATGATGTTGAAATTGAATATAATGCTGCGAATAATATAAAAAATAGAAAAATTGAGTATTCACTTAAAATATCTGAAAAAGAAAAAGGTGATTCAAAGGCTGAAGATTTAAGTGAGAGAATAAAGGCTATAGAAGATAAAGTAAAGATTCTAGAAAGTAGTGATATTTATAAAAATTTAGAAAAGTTACATGTTGCACCAGTAACTTCTCCTATAAAGAAAACTAATTTAATACTTAAAAATGTTAATTTCCAATATGCATTAGATCTTTGGAATTATCTTCAATCTCATATGGAGCCATCTTTAAAAAAAGTTAATGATAATAAAACATACAAAGATGAGGGCAATTTTAAAAATCTTATGGATGATTCTTTTTTGCTTAATTATGAGATAATGCAGACTCTTAAAGATGATGAAGATAAATCACCTAAGGCTGATGTTGAAAAGAGAGTTATTAATAATGCCATTAATCAACTATTGGCTTTGAAAGATGAATTGTCACTTGATGATATTATTAAATTAACATCTGATGAATTTGTTAAAATTAAATATAAAAATGTGGCTTCTACAAAAGATATTTCTAATACTTATAAGGAAGCAATTAATGAATATACGAAGAAAGTTCATGATTTAAAGGTGGTAGAAAATGAAAAAAAATAATTTTAGTTTTTTAAAGTTTTTGTTTAATATACTTAAGTTTATAGTTTATGTTGTTCTTGTTTTGGTAGTTTTAATAATTATTATACAGAAATTATTTAATAACGAAGTTAGTGTTGGTGGTTATAAAATGTTTTCTGTTGCAACTGGATCAATGGTTCCTGTTTATGAAGTTAATGATGTTATTATTACAAAAGAAGTTCCATATAATACTATTAAAGTTGGTGATGATGTTGCTTATTTAGGTAAACAAGGAAGTTTTGAAGGAAAGATTATTACCCATAGGGTAATAGGTATTTCAAAAAGTGGTGGTAAATATAATTTTCTGACAAAAGGTGTTGCGAATGATGAATCTGATCCTTTAATAAGTGAAGACCAAGTATATGGTGTAGTTGTTTATAAGCCTTTTATTTTGAGTTTACTTAGTCATGTTCTAAATAATATGTATGGTATATATTTTTTAATTATTGTTCCAATTGCTTTCTTGATATTCCTTGAGATTTTAGATAGAATAAAGGGCAGGGATGATGATGAAGAAGAAGCTTCAAATATTAAAAAAGAGAGTTAGAAAAAGCACTATTTTCTTTTTATTACTAGCACTTATGGCTAATGCTTTTGCTTGGTTTATATATAGTAATAAGGTTTCTGGAACAATTACAACGGGTGTTAAGTCATGGAAAATTAACTTTAAGGAAGATGGTGTTGATTTAACTAATAATATAGAATTTAATGTTGACTGGGTTTATCCCGGAATGGATGATTATGTGAAAACAGTAAGTATTACTAACGCAGGACAAATTCAAGCTAATTTACAATATGAAATTACTTATGTAAGAATTTTTGATGAGGTATATAGTAATGATACATATTCTTCTGATGAAATAATTAGTATTTTAAATTCTAATTATCCTTTTAAAATTATTTTTTCTATTGATAATGAAGCATTAGGCACGGGGCAAACTACTAATTTTGGTTTTAAGTTAAGCTGGCCATATGAAAGTGGTAATGATGAGTTAGATACAACATATGGGAAAAAAGCTGCCGATTTTTATGATAATTATCCTGAGCAATCACAGATTGAGGTAAAGGCTGTGGTTACAGCTATACAGTCCAATTAAGATTATTATTTGGGCTTTTTCTCTACCTGAAATTAAAATTCAGGAATATAAATATTATGATAGTTAAAAAAATGTTTTTTTAAAATTAAATTAAAAATTATTGGTATAAATTAGATAGAAATTAATTAATTATTCACAAAAGTGCCAAAATAGCGATTTTAACTATTGACAAACACTCTTTTTGCTGATATAGTTAATGGTGTCCAGTGATGGGCGATTAGCTCAGTTGGTTAGAGCACTTGCCTTACAAGCAAGGGGTCATAG
>CAVFIJ010000115.1:0-6425 GCA_963622405.1 Bacteroidaceae bacterium
AATCCGTGCAGTATGGTGTGGGATCAAGAGTATTTATTATATTTATAAAGGTATGAATGTTAGTTATCCTGTAACAATATATTTTTATAATATAAATAATATATCAGATTTTACTAGTGAATATGAAAATAAGATAGGAGTGATAAAATGAGTATACCACTATTGATTTTAATAATAGCTTTAGTATTTATAATATTTTTCTATAAGGATTTTCATGCATTTGTATACTTTGTTGTTATAATTGATATTCTTCTTAGAATAATCACATATTTAAAAGTTAATATATTAAGGGCAGATGCTTTTAGTTTCTTAAGTTTTATTCCAGAAAATATACCATCAATATGGAGTTCTTATGTAACTGGAACATTTAGTGAAATATTAATGGCAATATATGTAATTATATATATAATATTTGAAGTATTTGTAATAGCTAAATTTATAAAAAGAAAGTTTTAAATCTTTAATAAGAAAGAGTGATAAGTATGATGATAACAATTAAAGATGATAATTTTAGGTTTGGAGCACGAGCAGGAGCAATTATCTATAACGAAGATAAAACTAAGGTTCTTTTAGAAAACCAAGATAATGGTAGATATATATTTCCTGGTGGTAGAATTGATATTCATGAAGACAGCACTTCAGCAATAGTTCGTGAGTTAAAAGAAGAGTTAAACTTAGAGGTTAATCCTAAACTTAAGTATATTGTGGAAATGTTTATTGAAGCTCCTAAAATAAAATACCATGAAATTGGATTGTATTATTTATTAACAATTAAAGAAGATATGATTGCTAATAATTTTCATTCATTAGATGGAAATGGTATGTTTGAGTGGATTTCTATAAAAGATTTAGATAACTATAATATTGTAGCAAAGCCAATAAAAGATAAAGTTGTTAAGAATCAAATAACTGATGAAAAGTTAGAACATTTAATTTATAGAGAATATTAAAATTCAAGATTTCCTTGAATTTTTTGTGTTTTTAGTATAATTTTTTTAGAATATGTTATAATTTACTAGGAGGATGTTAATTATGTACAAAAATATGAAAATATATATACTTGGAATGGGTAAAAGTGGTAAGGCCGCTAGTAAAATATTATGTGAAAATAATAAAGTTTTACTTACTGATATAAAAGATGACGATGAAAAAGATGAATTAAGAAAGCTTGGAATAGATGTAATTATTACTGATAAACAAGAAGATTTGCTTGATAATACTTTTGATTTAGTAATTAAAAATCCAGGAGTAAAGCCAGATAATAAGGTTGTTTTAAAGGCGAAAAAACTTAAAATTCCAATTATAAATGAAATGGAAGTTGCTTATAACCTTTTGCCAAAAGATGTAAAAATAATAGGTATAACAGGTTCAAATGGTAAAACTACAACTACATCTATTACTTATGAAATATTAAAAAACGCTTCTTTAAATGTCCATTTAGGAGGTAATATAGGTATACCCTTATGTTCTATATTAAAAGATATCAAAGAAAACGATATACTAGTATTAGAAGTATCATCACATCAGCTTGTAGATTTAGATAAATTTAAAACAAATATAAGTGCCATAACAAATTTTAGCGAAGTACATTTAGATATGTTTGGAACATATGATAATTATAAAACAAATAAACTTAATATATTTAAGCATCATACAAAAAAAGATATAGCTATTATTAATGGTAAAGATCAAGATTTAGTATCTTATACTAAAAATATACCATCTACAAAATTATATTTTAATAGTCAGCAATATAGTGATTGTTATATTAAAAACAATAAAATATATTATAAAGAACAGTTCATTATTGATTTAGATGATATAAAATTAAAAGGTATGCATAATTATGAGAATGCTATGATTGCTATAATGATTGCTAAGGAGTTTGGGGTTTCAAATGATATTATTATAAAAACACTTAATAGTTTTGGTGGAGTAGAACATAGGATGGAATTTGTTGCTAAAATAAATGATAGAGAATTTTATAATGATTCAAAAGCAACTAATAATAAATCTACTATTGTTGCTTTGTCAGCATTTAAAAATCCAGTAATACTTTTATTAGGGGGACTTGATAGAGGTCAGTCATTTGATGAATTAGATGGACATACTGATTATGTAAAAGAAGTTATATGTTATGGTCAAACTAAAGAAAAAATAAAAGACTATTGCACAAAAAGAAATATAAAAGTAAATGTTTTAAATACATTAAGTGAAGCTACAAAATATGCTTATGAAATATCTACAAAAGGTGATACTATTCTCTTTTCACCTGCATGTGCAAGCTGGGATCAGTATGTTTCATTTGAACAAAGAGGTAATGAATTTAAACAAATAGTAAAGGAGATTAAAACTATATGAGAAACTTATATATAGACTTTGATGGAGTAATAGTTAATACTATTGAAGTATCTTATGCAATGGCTGAAAAACAAGGTTTAGAGAAAACTTATGAAAATTATTTACAATTTTTCCAAAGTTTAAACTGGGAAGAAGTTTTTAAAAAAGCAGAACCTATTAATGATGCTTTTGGGGCAATTAAAAGAATTAAAAAGTCAGGAAAATATAATGTTGCTATTTTAACTCATGTAACATCATTACATGAAATTGAGGCAAAAGTAAAGTATATAAGAAAATATTTAAAAAATATAACAATTATTTCTGTACCTAAGAGTATATCTAAAACAGAAATGTTAGATGCAAAAGATGCTATTTTAATAGATGATTATGTTGCTAATTTAGATCAGTGGACTAAGGCAGGTGGTAAAGCTATAAAATTTGATTTAGATAAAAATGGTAAAGGATATCCAGTTATAGATAGATTAGATATGATAATAGAAAAAAATGTATTTGACACTACTTATTAAAAATGCTATTATTAAATTGTTAAAGGCAATGAAAAAGAGGTATAGTAAACCTTTATTTAAAAGAGAATTAGTGGTTGGTGTAAACTAATAATAAAATTACTATGTGTAGCTTTGGAGCTTGATATCTGAATATGAGTAAGATATTACGTATGTATGCGTTAAATACTTAAGGTAAGTATAATACTTATAAATTAAGGTGGTACCACGTAGACTCACGTCCTTATATGGATGTGGGTTTTTATATATAAGGAGGAAAAATGGAAGAAGAATTTAGAAAACATATAGAAAAGTTTGATTTGAACGATAAAAATATATTATTAAAATATTATCATAGTTTAAGAGTTAAAGATTTATGTGCATTAATTGCTAAAGAAGAAAATCTTAGTAGTGAAGATATTGCTTTATCAAAAATAATAGGATTGCTTCATGATTATGGTAGATTTTATCAGTGGAGAGATTATAATACTTATAATGATTTAAAATCTGTAGATCATGGTGATCTTGCAGCTGAGATGCTTTTTATAAACAATGAAATATTAAAGTTTTGGCCTAATGTAAAAGATTATGATGAAATATTTGATGCTATTAAATATCATAATAAATTAAAGGTTCCAGAAACATTATCAGATCATAATGCTAAATTATGTAAAATATTAAGAGACGCAGATAAACTTGATATTATTTATATTCATTCAAGTGGTACAAAAGATATAAAAGAAACAAATGAAGAGATATCTGATTTAGTAAAAGCTGATTTTGATAATAAAATGACTGTAAACAATGAAAATATTAAAACAAGTAATGATCATATAATACAAACTTTATCTTTAATTTTTGGTTTGAATTTTAAGTATTCATATAAATATTTGAAAGAGTATGATTTGATAAATAAAATGTATGAAAGAATAAAAGATAAACAAAAATTTAAGTATTACTTTGATAAAATAAATGATTACATGAAAGGAATGATATAATGCTTGATAAGAAATATAATCATATAAAAGTAGAAAATGGTAAATATGAAAACTGGAAAGAAAAAGGTTATTTTAAAGGGGGAAATACAAAATTAAAACCATATGCTATAGTCATTCCCCCTCCTAATGTTACGGGAAAATTACATTTAGGTCATGCATGGAATACAACGATACAAGATATCATGATAAGATTTAAAAAAATGAAAGGTTATGATGCTATTTGGATTCCCGGAATGGATCATGCAGGTATTGCAACTCAGGCTAAAGTAGATAAAAGACTTAGAGATAATGGTATAAACCCAAGAGAAATGGAAAGAGAAAAATGGCTTGAAGCTGCATGGAGCTGGAAAGATGAATATGCTCAAAATATCCATAATCAGTGGGCTAAATTAGGTCTTGCACTTGATTATACGAAAGAAAGATTCACATTAGATGAAGGTTTATCTAAAGCAGTTAGATATGTTTTTGTAGAACTTTATAAGAAAGGATTAATATATAGAGGAGAACGTATAATTAACTGGGATCCAGTTCAAATGACGGCACTTTCTAACGAAGAAGTTATTTATAGTGATGAAAAGGGTGCTTTTTATCACATAAAATATTATATTGATGGAAGTGAAGAATATTTAGATGTTGCAACTACAAGGCCTGAAACTTTATTTGGAGATACTGCAGTAGCGGTTAACCCAGAAGATGAGCGATATAAAAAATATATTGGTAAAAATGTAATATTGCCAATATTAAATAAAAAAATACCTGTTATTGCTGATGAACATGCTGATATGGAAAAAGGAACTGGGGTAGTTAAAATAACACCAGCACATGACCCAAATGATTTTCAAGTAGGAGAAAGACATAATTTAGAAAAAATTATTATTATGAATAAAGATGCTACAATGAATGAAAAATGTGGCAAGTATGCTGGATTAAATAGATTTGAATGCCGAGAAAGTTTAGTTAACGATTTAAAAGAACAAGGATTGCTTATAGATATAGAAGAAATAATACATTCTGTTGGTCACTCTGAGAGAAGTAAAGCTATAGTAGAACCATATTTGTCTAAACAATGGTTTGTTAAAATGCGACCACTAGCTGATAGAGTACTTTTAAATCAAAAAGATAAGAATCAAAAAGTAAATTTTGTACCAGAAAGATATGAGAAAACTATGAAACATTGGATGGAAATCACTTATGACTGGTGTATTTCAAGACAATTATGGTGGGGACATAAAATACCTGCTTGGTATAAAGATGATAAAGTATATGTTGGTATGGACTCTCCTAGTGAGGAGGGCTGGATTCAAGATGAAGATGTACTTGACACTTGGTTTTCATCTGCTTTATGGCCTTTTAGCACACTAGGATGGCCAGAAGATACTGAAATGTTTAAAAGATATTATCCAAATAATATATTAGTAACTGGTTATGATATTATACCTTTTTGGGTTAATAGAATGACTTTTCAGGGACTTGAATTTACAAATAAAAGACCATTTAAAGATTGTATAATTCATGGACTTATTAGAGCTAAAGATGGTAGGAAAATGAGTAAATCTTTAGGTAACGGAATAGATCCAATGGATGTTATTGAAGAATATGGAGCAGATGCTTTAAGATATTATTTAACGACAGACTGTGCAGCAGGAACAGATTTAAAATTTGATATGGACAAAATAAA
Source organism: Bacteroidaceae bacterium (assembly GCA_963622405.1). Lineage (GTDB taxonomy): Bacteria > Bacillota_I > Bacilli_A > RF39 > UBA660 > Coprosoma. The sequence goes on from CAVFIJ010000115.1 coordinate 5,520, forward strand.
ATCAACATGGAATTTTATTAATAAATTATGGAATGCATCAAGATATGTACTTATGAATATAGATGATATGGAATATACCTTAGATAACTTAACTCTTGCAGATAGATGGATATTAACTAAATTAAATAATACTATTAAAATAGTTACAGAACATATGGATAAATATGAGTTTAATATCGTAGGAAGTACTTTATATAATTTTATTTGGAATGACTTTTGTGATTGGTATATTGAACTTTCAAAAGCTAATATGAATAATACTTCAAAAAGTGTCTTAACTGAAGTTCTTAAAGCAATATTAAAGATGTTACATCCATTTATGCCGTTTGTTACAGAAGAGGTATATACTAAACTTAAAAATACTGAGGATTCAATAATGCTCTCAAAATATCCTTTATATAAAAAAGAATATGACTTTAAAGATTATAAAGATATGGACGATATTATACATCTTATAAAGTTAATTAGAAAATTAAAAAAGGATAAAGGGGTTAAAGATATTATAATAAAACATAATAGTAAAATCTTAAAAGATAATGAATATATTATAAATGCACTGTTAAAGCCTAAAGATATGGGTAGTAGCAGTTTAGAATGTATGAATTATACATTCAAAGATAGCATAGTTAGTGTTTATTATGATAATTCAGTAAGCAAGGCCGCAGAGGAAGATAAATTATATCAAGATAAACAAACATTAGAAAATTCGATAGCAAGAAGAAAAAAATTGCTTTCTAATGAAAATTATATTAATAAAGCTCCAAAGGAAATAGTGGATAAAGATAGAGAATCTTTAAAAAAAGAAGAAAGCCTTTTGAGTGATATATTAAAGAAATTAGAAGAATTATAAAAGTATCCTAGAAATTATCTAGGGTATTTTATTAGATAAATCAATATATGCAATTT
>CAVFIJ010000116.1:0-3164 GCA_963622405.1 Bacteroidaceae bacterium
GTATAATTATTAGAGGATAGTGAAAAAGGAGTAAAGCATATTATGAAAGAAACTATAAATAAATTTAAAGGATTAACAAAAGAAGAAGTAAAAGCTGCTCAAGAGAAATATGGTTTAAATCAAATAACACCAAATAAAAGAAAACCATTTATCTTAAAAATACTAAGTATATTTAAAGAGCCCATGTTTTTATTACTTATTTTAGCATCTAGTGTATATTTTTTAGTTCATGAATATAGCGATGGAATAATTATGTTGGTTTTTGTTTTGGCTATTTGTTTAATTGAATATATCCAAGAAGCAAAAACTGATAAGGCACTTGATGAACTTAATAAACTTTCATCTTTAAACGTAAAAGCCATTAGAAATGGAAAACAAATCATAATATCAAGTGATGAAGTAGTTTTTGGAGATATTATTTTGCTAGAAGAAGGAGATAAAGTACCAGCTGATGGAGTAATACTTTATTCACAAAGCTTAGGAATTAATGAGTCTTCATTAACTGGAGAATCAAATGTTGTTTATAAAAGAATAGAAGAAGATAGTAGTAATCATTTTAAGTTAAATATGTGTTATTCAGGTACAGATATAGTAAATGGTATGGGCATAATAAAAGTTACAGCAATAGGTAGTAAAACTGAAATTGGAAAAATTGGTGAATCTTTAAAAGATATAAAAAAAGAAAAAACGCCTTTAGAAAAAGGAATCAATAAGTTAGTTTTAATATGTACAATAATAAGTATTTTAGTTTTTATATTAACAATTTTACTTAATTATATAAATCATCCTGAACTTGAATTTTCAAAAAGAGCCACAGAATCATTACTCGCAGGAATTACAATTGCAATGGCAACTATTCCAGAAGAAATACCAGTTATCTTAACCGTTTTTCTAGCAATGGGAGCATGGAATCTTGCTAAAGAAAAAACTTTAACTAGAAACATGAAAGCCATAGAAACCTTAGGGGCAATTAATGTTTTATGTACAGATAAAACAGGTACAATTACAGAAAATAAAATGTCTTTACAAGATGTATATGTATTAAGTGATACGTTTTATAAAACAGCATATTATGCCTCTCCAGTAGTAGCCTATGATTCAATGGAAATTGCCATAAAAAAATATTGTGAAAATAAAATTAATATAAATAACGACTATAAAATTACTAAAGAATATGCTTTTACTTCTGAAACTAAAATGACAGGACAAATATGGAATAATCATTACTTATGCGTAAAAGGTGCTTATGAAAACATATTACCACTATGTAATTTAAATAATGAAGAATATAAACTTATAAAAAATAAAATTGATGATTATGCTAAAGATGGATATAGAGTTTTAGCTATTGCTAAAAATGATAATCTTGATCACATTCCAAAATCTTTAAGCGATACATCTCTTACCTTTGAAGGTTTAATTGCACTTTATGATCCACCTAGAAATGGAGTAAAAGAATCAATTAACAAATGTTATAAAGCAGGTGTTAGAGTAATTATAATAACAGGAGATAATGGTAATACAGCAAAAGGTATTGCTAAAAAAATAGGGCTTAAAAACTATGATGAAGTAATAACTGGGTCTGAACTTGAAAATATGAGTGATGAAGAATTATTTACAAAAGTTAAAACAGTAAATATATTTGCAAGAGTATATCCTAAACATAAAATGAGAATTGTAAATGCTCTTCAAAAAGATAATAAAATAGTAGCTATGACAGGTGATGGAGTAAATGATGCTCCTGCTTTAAAAAAAGCCAATATAGGTATTGCTATGGGACAAAGAGGTACAAACGTTGCAAAAGAATCTGCTGATTTAATCTTATTAGATGATAATTTTAATACTATTGTAAAATCAATAAAAAACGGCAGAAGTATATATAAAAATATTAGAAAAGCTATATCTTATATAATTGCTATTCATATTCCAATTGCTTTATTATCACTATTTGTACCGTTATTTAAATTACCTACTTTATTATTACCAGTTCATATTATGTTACTTGAACTATTAATTGATCCTACTTCATCAATAATTTTTCAGCGTATTAAACCTTCGGAAAATATAATGATGGAAAAACCTAGAAACATAAATGAGCCAATATTAAATATTAAAACAACTATTAAAAACATTGCTCAAGGATTACTCATTTTTATAGTTGTATTTTGTACCTATGTATACTTAATAAATAATATATCTAATATTAACTTAGCCATTACTGTTTCATATTCTATATTAGTTTTATCAATTATGCTCATTGCTTATCAGTTAAGAGAAAGAAAAAATACTATATCAACATTTATTTCGTGTTTAAAAGATAAAGCAACAATTATTGTTACTCTAGGTATTATAATAGGATTACTTATATGTATATATATACCTTTTTGTAATGCAATTGCTAGTACATATCCAATAAGTATTAAATGGTGGATATTTATAATTGTTTTTGTGCTTATTGCAGTAATACCCTTTGATATTTTAAAAGTTATAAAGAAAGGATGAAAAAATATGAAAAAGAATATTATTAAAATAGTAATGATGATTTTAGGAATAGGTATATTAGACTATGGCATTATTACAGAAATAGATGGTATCGGTAGATTTGCGATGATTTTATTTGGTACTGTTATATCAGTAATTGCATGCATGCTTTCATTTGATAAAAAGTGAGTTAATATCACTTTTTTGTGCTATAATATACATAAATTATAGATTAGGAGATGTATTATGAATATATTAAAAAAACTATTTGGTGGAATTAATTTAACTTTTAAAAAAGTAATATTGTTTGCGATTATATCTGGCATCTATACAGCCATCATGGCAATGTTACCTATATTTTCTAACACTTCATTTCATGATATTGCTGTTTCATTTGAAGTATGGATTTTATTTGGAATAATAATTATTACAAATAGTAAATCCCCAAAAGATTCAGCCTTTAAATGTTTTATTTTCTTTTTAATAAGTCAGCCTCTTGTTTATTTATTACAAGTTCCATTTAGTAGTGAAGGCTTTCATATATTTAGGTATTATAAATACTGGTTTATATGGACAGTACTTACACTTCCAATGGGATATATTGGATATTATATAAAGAGAAATAAATGGTATAGTTTATTTATTTTAATACCAATATTATTATTTTTAGGTAATCATTACTA
>CAVFIJ010000117.1:0-2946 GCA_963622405.1 Bacteroidaceae bacterium
TACTTATAAGTGTTATAACTAAACTAGAGCCACCATAGCTTAAAAATGGAAGTGTAACCCCAGTTACAGGAATAAGCCCCACTACTACCATTAAATTAAGTAAAGTTTGAAATGAAAGCTCAAATATAATACCAAACGCTAAATATTTACCAAATAAATTTTGACATTTAAGAGCAATATTAATACCTGTTATTATAACTAAAATAAATAATGTTGATACTAAAAAAACGCCTAAAAAACCAAATTCTTCACTAATTATAGCAAATATAAAATCTGTTTGAGGTTCAGGTAAATAAAAATGTTTTTGAATGGATTTTCCAAGTCCCATACCAAAAAGTCCACCTGGACCAATTGCATAAAGCGACTGAATAATCTGAAACCCACTACCTAATGGATCAGACCATGGATTTAAAAAAGATAATATTCTTTTTAAACGATAAGGTGCTATTAGGATAAGAATGGCAATAAAAGCAATACCAAATATACTTATTTTAAGAAAAAATTTTATATCTACTCCCCCAACAAATAAAAGTCCAATAACTCCCATAACAAGTATTACTCCTGTACCAAAATCAGGTTCTAACATTATTAATCCAAATATAATAAGTGTAAGGGTTAAAATAGGAAGAACGCCTTTTTTAATATTACCCATTTCTTTTTCGTTATTATATAAATATTTACTTACAAAAATTATCATAGATAGCTTCATAAATTCAGAGGGCTGAATACCAAAAGAACCAATTCCAAACCAACTTTTACTACCATTTCTTTCAGTTCCAATAAAAAGGACTAAAACTAGTAAAATAAAACAAATTAAAAATAATTTATTAGAATATTTATAATAAACTTTGTAATTTAATTTACTTACTAAATACATACAAATAAAACCTATAATTAAAAATAATGCTTGACTTTTTAAATATTTATAGGAATCATTAAATTTATATTCAGCCCAAACATAAGAAGATGAATATATCATAAGAAGTCCAAGTAAAGATAATATTAATGTAAAAATTACTAAAAAAATATTATATTTCTTCATAGAATCACCCCATATATAAGTGCGATAATTGCAAATACTATTCCAATAGTCCAAAAAAGAATTACAATATTAACCTCACTCATTCCATATTTTTCAAAAGTATGGTGAATAGGAGTCATTGGAAAAAATCTTTTAAAGGTGAGTTTATAATATATAATTTGAATAATAGTACTAAGTGTTTCAATAACAAAAACAATACCAATTAATACAAGTAATAGTTCATGGCGTGTCATTATAGCATAGGCCCCTAAAGTAGCCCCTAAGGCAAGTGAGCCTGTATCTCCCATGAAAATTTTAGCAGGATGTTTATTAAATAATAGAAAAGCAAGCAAAGAACCAACTAATATAAAAGCTAAAAGACCAATTTCTATATAGCCTTCTAACCATCCAGTATTTAAAGAAATAATGCCAAATGCAGTAAAAGAAATAATTGAAAGCCCTGTAGCAAGGCCATCTAATCCATCTGTTAAATTAACAGCGTTACTACTTGCAGTTAATATAAATAATATAAATATTCCATAGAAAAAGCCAATATTAAGTTTAATATGTAATGTATGAATCCATAGTAAAGGTTCATTACCAGATATGGTAAATAAATAGAAAAATATTATAGCTACAATTACTTGTAATAATAATTTTTTACTTTTAGAAAGTCCTTTATTATTATGTTTCTTTATAATTAGTAAATCATCGGTAAAACCTATTATCATATAGCTAAAAAGAACAAATAAGATAATAAGCAAAGTATAAGATAATTCTATTTTTTTTGTTAATAAAAGTATTAAAGTAATTAAAATTGTTGGAATAATAAAGATAATACCACCCATTGTAGCTGTGCCCTCTTTTTGTTTATGGCTTTTTCTTAAATAAAAGTTTATATGCTGTGATGCATGTATTTTTTTTAAAAAAGGTAACATAAAAAGGGCAAAAGCATATGTCACAAAGAAACCTAAAGCTAAAGATAATATTATTTTTTGTATCATATAACCCTCCTATCCCATAAAAATTCTAACAGTTTCTCCTTCATAAATTCTTTCATTTTCCTTTGGACTTTGATAAGCAACCTTATTACCAGATCCTACTATGTCTATTTTAAATTTTTTTAGTTCACTCGCAGCTTTATCTTTGGTCATTCCAATAACATTAGGAACTGTTACATATTTTTTATCAGTATAATTATATTTTTTTTCAGTACCACCACTAGGCTTTTTTATATTAAGAATATGAGTGGCATCAGTTAATATTTCTTTGGCGATAGGGCCTGCTATTACGCCTCCATATTGATTTACACCTTTTGGATTATCTATTGCTACATAAACGATTACTTTTGGATTATTAGCAGGCAAAAAGCCTATAAAAGATAAGATATAGTTATTTACTAAATATTTGCCATTACTAACCTTTTGAGCTGTACCTGTTTTGCCTCCAACTCTATAACCATCTATATAGGCTGTTCTTCCAGTACCATTACTAACAACACTTTCAAGTGCATATCTTACTTTTTTGCTAGTATCATTACTAATAACTTTTCTAACTAAAGTTTTTTCTGTGTTTTTTATAACAGAATTAGTTTCTGGCTCATTTATGCTTTTAACAACATAAGGTTTATAAAGATAACCCCCATTAATTGCGGCACTAACTGCGGTTATTTGTTGCAAAGGAGTTACAGATACTCCTTGTCCAAAGGCTGTAGTAGCTAGTTCTACTGGTCCTATTTGAGATTCTTTAAATATTATTCCAGATGACTCTCCATTTAAATCAATACCTGTCTTAAAACCAAAACCAAAATTTTTAATATATTTAAATAAAGTAGGTGCTCCAAGTTTTTGACCAAGTGTAACAAACCCTGGATTACAAGAGTTCTCAACAACTTCTAAATAAGTTTCATTTCCATGACCACCATG
>CAVFIJ010000118.1:0-6023 GCA_963622405.1 Bacteroidaceae bacterium
ATGAGAATGCTAACTATGACGGAATAAAACAAATTAATGCTATTGATTTTTTAACACACAAAGTTGATTTATAATTAATTCATATAGGAGATAGTTAGGCTATTTCCTTTTTTGCAAATAAAATTTAAGTAAAACTAAAGACTTTTCTTCAGAATTTTGGTACAATGATTACTATAGAAGGGTTGTGTTTAAATGTCTTTACATATTAGTGCAAAGAAAGATGAAATTGCTTCTAGAGTAATTATTCCAGGAGATCCTATGAGAGCAAAATTTATTGCAGATACATACTTAAAAGATATAAAAATAGTAAGTACTGTTAGAGGCAATATTGTATATACAGGATATTATAATGATACATTAGTTACTGTTATGTCATCTGGTATGGGCATTCCAAGCATGGGTATTTATGTCTATGAATTAATTCATGATTATAATGTAAAAAATATAATTAGAGTAGGGAGCTGTGGATGCTATAAAAAAGAACTTAATTTATTTGATATAGTTTTAGCAAGTAGTTCTTATTCTAGTTCACCATTTGCGTATGAAGCTTGTGGTTATAAAGAACATATTATGTATCCATCAAGCGAACTTAATAATAAAATTAAAGAAGAAGCAGCAAATAAAAATACTGAACTATTCTGTGGTAATGTTATCTCAGGAGAAGTTTTTGATGCATACTTAAATAATTTTGATGAATTTTATACAGAAGTAAAAAATATTTGTGATCCACTAGCGGCCGAAATGGAATCTTATGCTCTTTTTGCATTAGGACAAAAATATAAATGCGAAACTGCATGTCTACTTACAGTTTCCGATGTTATTGGTAGTAATAAAGTTGCATCTCCTGCTGAAAGAGAACGTGGGTTTATAAAAATGATTGAACTTGCTTTAGACTCTATTATAAAAGATTAAAGGTGTTATATGAAGAAGAATGCTAGAATAATATTATCAATATTATTATTTATTTTTGTTATTGGTTCATATTTTATCAGTGACTTTAACTATGAAGAAGATAATAATAAAGTATCATATACAAGTGCGGACATACCTGCTTATAACGGTGATTATTATATTACTTTAAATAATAATGAGCCAGAATTTGATGATAGCGAATATACAACTACTTCTTTTGAAGAATATAGTGATTTAGATGATTTAGGTAGATGTGGCACAGCATATGCTAATGTAAGTACTGATACTATGCCAACTACAAAAAGAGAAAGTATTGGAATGATTAAACCTACAGGATGGCATACTATTAGATATGATGACCTAATAGATGGTAAATATTTATATAATAGATGTCATTTGATTGCATATATGCTAACAGGGGAAAATGCTAATGAAAAAAACTTAATTACTTGTACAAGACATATGAATGCTAGTGTTATGCTTGAGTTTGAAAATAAAGTCGCAGATTATGTGCATAGTACTGGCAATCATGTGTTATATAGAGTAACTCCATATTTTGAGGGTAATAATTTACTTGCAACAGGAGTACAAATGGAGGCAGCATCTGTTGAAGATTCTATCATTCGCTTTAATGTTTTTGTTTATAATGTTCAAGATGGAATAGAAATTGATTATTCTAATGGAGATAGTCATATAAGTTAGTTATAAATAGGAGGAGAATAATGAATAAAAAGGGTTTTACACTTATTGAATTAATTGCTGTTATAGTTATACTTGCATTAATTTCACTTATTGTTTTTCCTACAGTTAATAGCATTATTAAAAATTCAAAGGAAAAAGCATATAATGTACAAATTGATGAAATTATTAATGCTGCTAAAAACTACTTGACTGATAATCCAACTTGTATACCAGAGATGGGAAGTAGCACTACTTTTAGTGGTACTTGTGAAGGTGTAAAATATAATGGTGATTATACAATTGCATACGTTAGTATAGATGTATTATTAGAAAAAGGTTATATAAGTACTGAAGATAAATTAGATGGTAAAGAGGTTATCTTAAACCCTAAAAATACTAAAAAAGCTTTAAATGGGTATGTAAGAGTTTCTTATAATAACTCTAATAATAGATATGAATATGATTATACCGAGAATATAAGTGGTGAAAATAAAGAAGGTGCTGGTATATATTTACTTAATATAGGTACTGACCATACTACTTTAAAAGCAAATGATGGTATATATAAAAGTAGTGATGTTAATAATTATTTACAGTATAATAGTAAAAATTATAGAATATTAAAGGCTTATGAAAATGGTGATATAAAGATTGTTTTGGCTAATAGTAATTATTCTATGGAGTATGAAAGTTATACCACTTTAAAAGAATTTAATATAGGTAAAAATTCTACATGGTGTACCGGTGATATTAATAATCCTTGTAGTAAGAATGTACAGGGGCAATATGGATTACTAACTCTTAATGATTATATAAATGCATCTAATAATAAAGAGTGTAGTATAGATAAAATTGATGAATGTAAAAATAATAATTATTTAAAAAGTTTTAGTGGCTATTTAATGAATAAAGAATCTCAGAATAAAGCTTATATAATAACTGAAAGTGGTGAAATTAGTTCTATAGATATTTCTAGTAAGTTAACTATTTACCCAGTTATGATTATAAATGTTAATATTGAAGGTGGTAGTGGATCTGAAAGTGACCCTTACATTGCTTCATAATTTCTTGCACTAGTATTTTAAATAGTGTATACTATATATAGTAATTGAGGTGAAAAAAGTGAAAAAAAAGAAAAAGAAATTAATTATAGGGGGAATAATATTTTTTGTTATTTTAATAATTTTCTTTACTTTATATTTTGTGATTCCTGCATTTAGTAACGATAGATATGGTAATCGTTTAAACGGCCTTAGTGAACATAAAATTTCTTCTTCTTTAATAGATGATATAAAAGATGAAATTTCTTCAAAAGATGGAGTTAACAAAGTTATATATCATAGAGAAGGTAAGATTCTAAATTTTAGTATTATTACTGATGGCTCAATCGATATTGAAACAGCAAAGGGATTTGCTAATATAATTAAAGAAAAGATTTCGGCTAAAAATCAAAAATATTATGATATTGAAGTCTTACTTGAATCTAAGAAAGATACTACAGGTTTTCCTAATATTGGTTATAAACATAGAGGAACAGCTGAATTTTCATGGGGAAATGTAGGTGAGAGTAGTGAATAAAAAAATAGGCGTTATAGCACTAATTATTGTTGTTCTACTTACTATTTTTGGTGTATATCGTTATTTAACTAAGGAAGATGCTAATACTACATTAAATGCAATAGAAAGAAGTTGGATTGATAGTAATAAAAATAAAGTTATTGATTTAGCTATTCCAAGCGATTTAGCAATCCTAAGTAGTGGTGGTTCAGGAGTTATATTTGACTTTTTAGATGATTTAGAAGAAACTACTGGGCTTGATTTTAATGAACTTTCTTATTCTGATGAGAAAGAAATTAGTAGTAGTTATAAAATAGTTCAGAAAAAGAAAAAAGAGACTAACGATATTTTAGTTTATTCTGACAACTATGCATTAATTGCAAAAAAGAGTGTTAATTATAATTCAACAGATGATATTAAAAATATTGTTATAGGTGTTCTTGATGGAGATTTAGATAATATTAATAAATATTTAAAGGGAAGTAATGCTACTTATAAAAGTTATAACAATACAGATGATATGTTTAATGATGTAAAAGATTCTAATATAGATGCTATTGCACTTCCTAAACTTAAATACTTAAATACTGTAATGCAAAGTGATAATTTACATATTGCTTATAATATTAGTGAATATAATGTAAATTATGTTATTGAACTTGGAAAAGAAAAAAATCTAAATAATATTTTAGCAAAATATTATAAAAAATGGTCTTTAGAAAATTTTGAAACAGATTTCAATAAATATTTAACTGAAGATTATTTTAAAGCCAAAAAAATTGATGAAAAAGCTCAAGTTAAATTTAGGAGTAAAAGATATAGTTATGGATTTGTTGTAAATAGTCCTTTTGACGCAGTTACAAAAGAGGGTATTAAAGGATTTAATCATAGCTTTCTTAGTAAATTTTCATTAGCAACTAATATAGAAATTGATTATAAAAAATATTCTTCAATTTCAAATATGATGAATGATTTTAACTCAAATAATCTTGATATTGTATTTAGTAGTAATAATTTAACTTCTTATAAAACAGATACTTATACTTTCTCATCTATTTATGATGAGAGTGTTGTAATTATCGCAGATGAAAATAATAATTCTACCATTAATTCGGTAAATTCTTTATCTGATGAAACAGTTTATACAGTTAAAGATTCTCTTATTGATGGTTATTTAAAAGAAAATGGTATTAAAACTAAAACTTTTGATAATGTTAAAACTCTTATTAATAATTTAAATAAAAAATCAATTGCCGCTGTTGATTACTATACTTATGATTTTTATATTAGAACAAACTTAAAAGAATTTAGAAATGCCTATATGTTTAATTTAGATTCTGATTATAGTTATATAAGTAGAGACATATCTGCAAATAAAATATTTAATGAACTTTTTGATTTTTATATTTCATTTGTCAGTAGTAATAAAATTATTAATGATAGTTACTCTGAACTTTTAAATATAAATAATAGCGATAGATTATTACAAACTTTACTTACTGTTTTTATGGCTGCACTATTTATCTTAGTTGGAATTTTATTTGGTAAATTATTTAAGGGTAATAAAAAACCTAATAAAAAGCTTTCAAAATCAGACAAACTAAGATATATTGATGAGCTTACTTCACTAAAGAATAGAAATTATTTAAATGATAACTTACAAAAATGGGATAATAGTGATATTTATCCGCAAGGAATTGTTGTAGTTGACTTAAATAATATTGCTTATATTAATGATAATTTTGGTCATACAGAGGGAGATAAAATTATTGTTGAGGGAGCAGGTATACTTATTTCAAATCAACTTGATAATAGTGAAATTATTAGAACAAATGGAAATGAATTTTTAATTTTTGTTATTGGAAAAGATGAAAAAGCAATTATTTCATATATTAGAAAATTAAATAAAGAATTTAAAAATTTAACTCATGGCTTTGGTGCCGCAATAGGATATAGTATGATTGTTGATGATGTTAAGACAGTTGATGATGCAATTAATGAGGCAACAACAAATATGAGAACAAATAAAGAAAATAAATAAAAAGAGGAGCAGGACTTATGAAGAAGATGTTTGATAAAGCTATAAAAGTTATAATTAAGCCAGAAATGATGATTCTTCCCGGAAGTCTTGCTTTTTATATTATTTTAGCAATTTTTCCATTACTTACAATTTTAGGATATTTTGGAAGTAATATATCTTCTTTAGCAACCTATATTACTTCTATGATTAATAATTATGTACCTAAAGAAATTGGGGATATTTTAATTTCTTTTATAGCAGATGAAAAAATAACAGGTAATGTTGTATTCTTTTTAATAGTTGGTTTTTATCTAGCATCTAATGGAACAGCATCAATAGTTGTAACTTCTAATCAACTTTATAATATTGAGCATGCTTCTCCTATTAAAAGAAGAATTAAAGCATTTATTATGATCTTATTATTAATTATTATCCTTGTATTTATGGCTTTAATACTTGCTTATGGTAACCTTATTATTCAAAAAATTATTACTTTAGATCCATTTTATAATATAAGTAAACAAATATATTTCTTTTTCCTTTTACTAAAATGGCCTGTTTCTTTTATATGTATATTTTTGGTTGTTAAGTTTATTTACACAATCGCCCCAGATGAATTTATATCTAGTAGATTTATGAATAAAGGAGCTCTTTTTACTACCATTGGATGGATTATAACTACTTTTATTTATTCTATATATGTTAGCCACTTTGCTCATTATTCAGTATTTTATGGTAGTATATCAGCAATTATTGCAATGATGATGTGGATATATTTTTTATCATATATCCTTGTATTTGGAATTGCTATTAATGTACTTGAACACGAAAATAAAAGTGTCAACTAAAATAG
>CAVFIJ010000119.1:0-3418 GCA_963622405.1 Bacteroidaceae bacterium
ATATCATTACTTTTATTTTTAATAATAGCTACATGATTAAATAAAAAAGTAATAGATATATCTTCTTTATTTAATAATGACAATAACCTCACAATTTTTTCATTATCGTTTCTATTTAATCCTATATACTGTTTTTCATATTCATCATGACCTTTGCAACAGCCAATAGTTTCAAAACCATTTGTCCATAATTTTTTTAAAACTTTCTCTAATCGGTCATCACCTTCAGAAAATTCTTTAGAATATTTGCTTATATTATTTAAAATTTCATTTTTATTTATTACCATATTTAATATATAATCACTCTAAAGAAGTTATTAACTCCTTTAAAGCGATTATCCTTTCTTTAATGTATAATTATAAGTATAACATTATTAAAACCTTATAATTTTAATTTCTTTACTTTCCAGTGGTTATCTTCTTTAACTAATCTAAAATCAACAACCCTATCACTTGTATCCGTACAAGTAATACTTGGAACTGTTTCCCCTGTAGATACACAACTAGTAGCATATTCTGTGATTTTAACATTAAAATAAAGTTCTGTATCTGTTTTACTCATTAAAGTAAATTCTGCATCTTTTAAGAAATAATTATCTATTTTATCTTTAATAATATAATAATCACTTCCAACTAAGGCTATAAATCCTTTTGGATATAAAATATTATTATTTATATAATCTTCAGTAAAGTTATTTGTTATAACATCACTATAATTACTAACAATACTAATAGATGAATTAGCAGTATATGTTTTAACATTAAACTCATTTAAACTATTAATGAGTTTTTCATCAGTCAAAACAACATCATTAGTTTTAATATTATTATACAATTTATCAATATCTGATTTAGTATTAGTAAGTGATGCCTCAGTAATGTAAAATTTTTCTTTAGCAAGTTTTAAAACATCATCCTCACTAAGACCAGTGCTTTCTTCTTTTGAAGTAACTTCCTCTTCTACACTTGTAGGGTCTTGAATCACATATTTATTAATTAACATATAGAGAAATGAAACTACTACAAGTGCTGCGAATACAACTAAAATCTTAATATTATCATTTTTCAATCTTCATCACCATTTTCTAATTTTACAAGTACTTCACGTGGTTTAGAACCATTTGATGGTCCAACTATTCCTCTTTCTTCTAATAAATCAATGCATCTAGCTGCCCTATTATATCCTAGTCTAAACCTCCTTTGAAGTGCTGATGCACTTGCTTTACCTTGATTTATAACAAATTCAACAATTTCATTATATAATGGTTCTTCATATTCATCATCAGAAACCATACTAGTTGCACCTTTATCTTCGTTACTTACTGAAAGGTTTTCATCATAATTAGCTTTTTGCTGTTTTATAGTATAAGCAACGACATCTTTAATTTCTTCATCACTTATAAAGTTACCTTGAACTCTTATTGGGATATTTTCACCTTGTGGTTTTAAAAGCATGTCTCCTTTTCCAAGTAATTTTTCAGCACCAGATGAATCTAATATAGTTCTAGAATCAATACTACTAGATACAGCAAATGCTATCCTTGATGGAATATTAGCTTTAACAACACCAGTAATAACATCAGTACTAGGTCTTTGTGTCGCAACTATTAAATGAATACCTGCAGCTCTTGCCATTTGTGTTATTCTCATAATTGAGTCTTCTACTTCTTTTGCCGCAACAAGCATAAGATCAGCAAGTTCATCAATAATAACAACTATATATGGTAATAATTTTATTTTATCATATTCTCCTAATTCCTCATTTTTCTTAGTAACGTATGCATTATATCCAGCAATATTTTTAGTTTTAGAATTTTCAAATAAATCATATCTATCTTCCATAAGTTTAACAATTTTTTGTAAAACAATATTAGCTTTTTTAGCATCAGTTACTACTGGAGTAAGTAAATGAGGAACCCCATTATACATAGACAGTTCTACTTTTTTAGGATCAACTAATACAAGTTTTACTTCATCAGGTTTTGTTCTCATTAAAAGAGATACTATCATACTATTAATACATACAGATTTACCAGAGCCAGTAGAACCTGCGACTAATAAATGGGGAGTTTTATCAATTTCTAAAGATATAGCATTACCCATTATGCTTCTTCCTAAAGCAACTAGTAACTTTCTATCTTTTTTCTTTTCTGGAACTTCCTCTAATATTTCTCTAATAGAGACAGGAGAAATAACCTTGTTTGGAAGTTCAACTCCTACTGTTTTCTTACCAGGTATTGGAGCTTGAATTCTAACATCTTTAGCTCCTAGCTCTAATGCAATTTCTTTATTTAAACCTGTTATTTTTGATACCTTTGTACCAGATTTTACTTCTAGTTCATATTGTGTAATAGCAGGCCCTATATTTGCTGTAACTACTTTGGCACTAACTCCAAATTCTTTTAAAATTCCTTCTAAGGCTTCAACATTTTCTTTAATAGCATCTTTATTTTCTTTTTGATTAACTTTTTTCACTTTATTCAAAAGGCTTAAAGGTGGTATTTTATATATTCCATTATTATTTGAAGTAACATCTTCTAAATCAGTTTTATGTTTATTATCATCACTATCTTGTACATTATTTTCAGGCTTTTTATTATTATCTAATTCATCAATAGACGAAATAACAACTTTTTTATTTTTCTCTTCTTCATATTCCTCTTCTGCCTCTTTAGCGGCTTTTATAGCTTTTTTACTAGCTTTTTCTTCTTTAGTTGAGTTATGTTTTTCTTTTAGTTTTATAGCAATATCATAAAAAGACATACCTGTAAACATTATAAAACCACTAATAATTAGAAAAACACTTACTACATAAGTTCCAGTTTCAGTTAATAATTTAACAAAAATAGCAGAAAAAATAGCTCCAATAATTCCTCCACCTTCAATATCACTAGTTCCATTTATAAAATCCATTAAATTATCTATAGTCGACTTAAAAATAGCTAAAAAATCATTACTATCTGTAAGCACACTTATATATCCAGTATGGGAAACAATTAAAACACCTAACATTAATAAATAAAAACCTACTAATTTAGAAGATAAAAAATCTGGTAAATCTCTTTTTATCATCATATAAATACCACAAAGCCCTACTCCAAGCAAAGGTACAATATACCATACACCTGTAATAAATGCCGCGAAACCTTTTACAATATTAGAAGCTATTCCAAAAGAACAACACCCTATTATTGCAATTAAAATTAAAGCAATTCCTTTAAGCTCTATACTATATGATAATTCTTTTTTAGTACTCTTTCTAGATTTTCTTTTAGCCATTATATTACTCACCGCTCTCTAGTTTAATTATATCATAGGCCATAATTTATTAAAAGTAAATTTTTAATTAAAGTTAATAAAAACAACTAGTGATATATCACTAGTTGCTTAAAAATATTAAATTATTTAAATCTATGAT
>CAVFIJ010000120.1:0-2868 GCA_963622405.1 Bacteroidaceae bacterium
CTAATAAGCTCTCTTGTACCAATAATATTATCAGTACTATCATTTAAATATAATTTATATGAAACTGGAATATTAGTCGTTGTTCTAATAGATAAACTATATTCCATATTAACCTCACTTGTTTTATTATCTTTAAAATTAGAAACATTAATAATATAATACTTTTCCTCTCCATCTGGAGCAATAGTACCTAATTTTAACTCTTTAGTTTCTGTGCCAGCATCTATTACATAAAAAGCTATTTCGCTAATTGCTGTTCCACTTGAAGCACTTTCAAAAGCTCCAAGAGATTTTCTAACCAGCAAAAGCAATAACAAAAAACATATAATAACTAAAGAAATTCTCATCATCAATTTAAGCCTTGCTTTATTTACCATCTTTCTTCCCCTTTAACTTAATACCAGAATAATAAATACCAAAATCATCAGACTTAGTAAGTCTTTTTTTACCGGTATATGAAAACGCTAAAGAAAACAAAAACAAAGTAATACATATCAAAAAAATAATCTTTGGTGTAGTAATAACCTTATACCAAACACCATAGTTAGGTAATATTTTTACTGTTTTACCAATAACATTAGATTTACTAACAATTTTATCTTCTGTATTATTCGCATCTCCCTTAGTTACATATCCATTACTTGTTTTTTGAATTACCCTGTGCGTTACCAAAGCATCATCTTCATAAAAAGTTATTATATCCCCTTTTGAAGCATCTTTAGTTAATTTAACCAAAATCAAATCATTAGTTGTAATTTCAGGGGCCATACTATTACTTCCCATACTAAAAACCGTGTAAGATAAAAAATTAACATACTTATTAGACAATATATTTAAAGATATAAAAGAATATATGCATAATATAACAATGAAAGACAGCAAAACAAACAAAATATTGCTTGCTGTCTTTGTTATTATATATATATAGTCCCTTTTCATTCAATCACCTACTTTTGTTGCGTAAACTTAATACTAATAGGAATTTCTAAGCTCTCTAAACTTGTTCCAATAAGCGAATCACTATCATTGTTTTCTTCGCTGTCTTCCCAAGAAAATGTTATCTTAATATAATTTTTTACACCATTTTTTATATCATTTAAAGAAATAACCCCAAAATAACTACCATCTTCAAGCGTTAAATTAGTACCATTAATACCCTGAACACTAGTAATACTTATTTGGCTATATACTGAAGAAACAGATGCATTTAACTCATACTTAAACGAAACCTCAGTATTTTTAGGGTCAATAACTAATATGAACTCACCTGTAGTAGAAGGTGCAAACTTTGAAACTTCTTCTCCATCTTCATTTTTATATGTTATATCACTTACTCTAAAAACTTTATTTTCCCCAGTTATATCACTATCATTAACACTTATATTCCATGTAGCAATATCAAACTCTTCATCTGTATCTAGCTTAGTTTCAAACACCCCAAAACTTTGACAAATCTGAAATATAGTTAACACACAAAATAATATACTTAAAAATACTAATGTTTTTTTCATTCTTCAATTGGCGTCTTAATCTCTATAATTAGCTTATAAAGTTCATACAAGAATAATATTAAAGTTGGTAAAATAACAATAATTAAAAATACATACTTAGACTCTAAAATAGATAATATTTTTCCTGCATCAGCATATCTTGTAGAACTCTCAGATTTACCAATTAAACTCTCAGAAGAAATATCATGATTACCATTAATAGTAAATGTGCTTTCAGTATCAGTAATAGTTTTTACTTCAGTAACAGTACCATATTCAATGGAAGAAAGGCCATTTGTAACTTCATAAAAATAAACTTCATCCCCAACAGAAACATCCTTATTTTCTACCTTTTTAAATATAATTAAATCTCCATCATTATACTTATCACTCTTCTCATCAATAATAACTAAACTATTACCATTAATAACAGAAACCTTATATTCATTATATGAAAGTAATAGAATAGTTAAAATAATAATTATAACAAGATATATAAAACCAATAATACCCCCTATTACTTTTAAAAACTTCTTCATCATCCACACTCCTTTATCATAATTTTAACATAAAATACTTTGTTTTAATCTTTTTTTTGCTTATTTTGAATAATAACTTTGCTCTGCTTTACATTCAAAAGTTCTAAAGGCGAAATACCATATTTTTTTAATTTATAAAAAACCCTTATTTTATCCATATCAGAAATTAAATTATCAACATCATTTTCAAGACTACTTTGTTCTATATTTATTCCAAGTAGTTTATAATTTTCAGAAATAATCTCTGCAATATTATTTTCGCTTAAAAAAGTAGAATTAGTTATAACCGTATTATTTGGATTTAATGTAAAACTTAATAACTCACTTATTTTATCATCTATATCTTTTAACTTAACATCCTCATAAACTTCTTTAAAATACATAGTAGAAAGAACATAATTATAAGAAACAAGTAATAATACCAAAAAAATCGTAGAATTTTCTTTTAAATGACTCTTTATTTTTACTTTCATAATAGAGTTATCAATCTCATCATATATATTTTTAATATTGCTAATAATCTCATCAAGCAAAGGTTCATTCTTATCAACTTTTGTAACAGTATAACGTCTAGCAATTCTTTTATTCAAGTTAAATAACTTACTCTCAAGCTTATTAATTTCCTTAAGTTTTTTTTGTAAAAAATCTTTCTCTATTTCTTCTTTATATAAACCCTTAGCCTTTTCTATTAACTTACTATATTTAACATAATTTTTATATTCGTTTAAAGAATTTAAAATCTTTGAAATGTTTAATTCAATATTACTTTTATCATCAAAATATTTATTAATAATCTCCGTAATTTTACTTTCTTCAAAAGAAGAAGCATCATACACATC
>CAVFIJ010000121.1:0-2222 GCA_963622405.1 Bacteroidaceae bacterium
CAAGTATTTATCATACTTGAATGGCTATTTATGAATTACAAGTGTCAAAGATGGGTATCACCTAAAATTAATTATATATGGTGAAATTATAATAGTCAAATGGATACATAACTTTACATATGAATATAAATAAAATTAATATTTTATATATTTTTTTGATATACTTAGTATAAGGGAGAAGATAATATGGCAAAAAGAAGGAGAAAAAAGAAAAAAAATAAGTTTTTGTTATTAATATTTTTACTACTTATAGTTTGTGCAGGATATTACTTTTGGACTGAAAAAGATGCTAAAAAATTAATACCTAAAATAGAAACAAAACATTTAAATATTGTTTTAGAAGATTCAAAGTCAAGACCGTATGCTGTTATGATTAATAACAACCATGCGGCATGGCCTCATGCTGGGCTTTCTAAGGCTTATATAACTTATGAAATTATAGCTGAGGGTGGTATTACTAGAATGATGGCTTTATTTAAAGATCAAGATGTATCTAAGATAGGCTCTGTAAGAAGTGCAAGACCATATTATTTAGATTATGCACTTGAAAATGATGCTATATATGTTCATTATGGATGGAGTGAGGATGCTAAAAAAGATATAACTTCACTTGGCGTTGATAATATAAATGGTTTAATTACTTCTAAACCATTTTGGAGAGATACTTCTCTTAATAAAGCAACTGAACATACAGTATTTACTAGTATGGAAAAATTAAAAGAAACTGCCAAAGAAAAAGGCTATATACGTGATACAAATAAAGATTTATTATTACAATATAGTATAGATGAGATTGATTTATCTAAAAGTGAGGATGCTATAGAGGCTTACAATGTTCTTATAAATTATTCATATTATACAAATACTAGTTATGAATATGATAGTGATAAAAAAGTATATAAAAGAAGTATGTCTGGGACTGCTCATAAGGATGCTATTACGAATGAACAATATACTGCTAAAAATATAATTATAGCGAAGATAAAAAATTATTCTTATGATTCATATGGTAGACAAAAATTAGATAATATAGGAACAGGAGAAGGTTATTTTATAACAGATGGTTATGCAAGACCTATAACATGGGAGAAAACATCTAGAAGTAGTCAAACTGTTTATAAATATACAAATGGTAAAGAAATTAAAGTAAATGATGGTAATACATATATACAGATTATGCCGATAAATGAAGAGGTAACAATATCTTCAAATGAGTAGATTTGTATTTTATAAGATAATGTGTTATAATTGCATAGTACTTGAGGTGAGATGATGGAAGGTCAGATAAAAGACTTAGAGTATTTAACGATAGTTAATAATATATTAAATAATGATGAATTTAAAAAACTTAAGGGTATTGAACATCATGGTATGACTAGATATGATCATTCTATAAGAGTTTCTTATTATTCATATAAAGTTTCAAAAGCATTACATTTAAATTATATAGAGACTGCTAGAGGAGGCTTATTACATGATTTCTTTATAAGTAAAGAAGATAGAACATCTTTTGAAAAGTTTTCATCTACATTTACGCATCCTAAGTTAGCCTTAGAAACTGCTAAAGCAAATTTTGATATAACAAAAAGGGAAGCTGATATGATAAGAAGTCATATGTTTCCTATAAATATTTCTATTCCAAAATATGCTGAGTCGTGGATAGTTAGTTTTATTGATAAACTTGTTGCTACTTCTGAATTTTCAGTTAAAGTTGAATTTAAAATGAAGTATGCTTACAATGTGATGCTTATATTTTTATTTACATTTATGAGATAGGAGTTAGTTAAATGGAAAGAACATACATAATGACAAAACCTGATGCTTATGATAGAGGTTTAATTGGAGAGATTATTACCAGAATAGAAAACAAAGGTTTTAAGATTACTGAGATGAAGATGATGAGATTAGATGAAGAAATTTTAAAAGAACATTATGCTCATTTAGCAGATAAACCTTTTTTTGGGGAAATAGTAGAGTATATGACTAGTGGACCTGTAGTTGGTATGATTGTTGAAGGGGATAGAGTAGTTGAGTCTATGAGGACTTTAATGGGACCAACTGATGGTATTGCGGCATTACCTGGCACAATTAGAGGCGATTATGCAAAAAACAAGTCAGAAAATCTAATCCATGGTTCTGATTCAATAGAGAATGCAGAGATAGAAATTAAGAGATTTTTTGGATAAATAATAAATATTTATAAAAACATAAAAGAAGCCACA
>CAVFIJ010000122.1:0-3804 GCA_963622405.1 Bacteroidaceae bacterium
GTAGATACACCTATTGGTAAAGATAAAATAAATGAAAAAAAATTAAACTATATTTTAGATAAATGTGATGCTTTTATAGCACCTGGTGGTAATTCGTTTTATAAATTTGATGAATTTATAATTAAATATGCAATTAAACACAATAAACCATTGCTTGGCATATGTGCGGGTTTTCAAAGCTTATGTAGTATATTTGCTAAGAAAAGAACAAAATTTGATATGACAGAAGAAGTAAAAGAAAAAAATCATAATGCAGACCCTTACATATATATTCATAATGTAAAAATAAAAAAAGGAACAAAACTTTATAATATCTTAAAAAAAGAAAATATTTCTGTAAATAGTTGTCATAATAATTGTGTTAATTTTGAGATGAACACATTAAAAATATCAAGTTATAGTGATGATAATATTATAGAAAGCTGCGAAGTGCCTTTAAAAAAATTTATAATTGCTCTTCAGTGGCATCCTGAATATTTAATGGATAAAAATTCGATTAAAATATTTGATGCTTTTATAAATAGTTTTAAATAAATTTATATTAAAATTAAATTTTAAGGAAAATTGTTGATTAAAAATTATTATTTTTACTCATAGTAATCATAGAATATTATTGGAGGAAGATAATTATGTTTAGCAATTTTGAAGAGAGTGCTAGAAAAGTATTAGTAAGTGCCAAAGAAGAAATGATGAATTTAAACCATCCTTATGTATCATCAGAACATTTATTACTTGCTATATTAAAAAGAGATAATGATGTAAGTATAAAATTAAAGCAATATAAATTAACTTATAAAATATTCAAAGAAGAAGTAATTAAAGCTATTGGAATTGGGAGTAAGCAAAGTGAATTTTTTCTTTATACACCACTTCTTAAAAGAGTTATAGAAAATGCAAGTGTAGATGCTAAAGATAATAATGATGGTATAGTAACTATAAATCATTTATTTGAAAGCCTTTTAGAAGAAGGTGAAGGTGTTGCGATTAGAATATTAATTAGTATGAATATTGATATTGATGATCTTTATAATAGTTTTTCTTATAGATTAAATACAACTAAATCTAATAAAAAATTACTTTTAGAAGAACTTGGTATTGATTTAAATAAAAAAGCTTTAAAAGGAAAATTAGATCCAGTAGTTGGAAGAGATAAAGAAATAAAAAGAGTACTTGAAATATTAACAAGAAGGACTAAAAATAATCCAATATTAATAGGAGATGCTGGAGTAGGTAAAACTGCTATTGTAGAAGAACTTGCTAGTATGATAGTAAGAGGGGATGCTCCCTTATCTTTGAGGGATAAAAGAATAATAAGTTTGGATATGGGAAGCTGCGTTGCTGGAACTAAATATCGTGGAGAGTTTGAAGAAAGAGTAAATAAAATATTGAAAGAAATAGAAGAAAATAATAATATTATATTATTTATAGATGAAATTCATACACTTGTAGGTGCTGGTGGAGCAGAGGGAGCAATAGATGCATCTAATATATTTAAACCAGCATTAGCTCGCGGAACACTTCATTGTATTGGGGCCACTACAGTTTCAGAATATAAAAAATATATAGAAGAAGATAGCGCTTTAGAAAGACGTTTTCAAAAGGTTTATATAGAAGAGCCTGACAAAAAAACAACAATAGATATTTTAAATAATTTAAAAGATATTTATATAGGTTATCATAATGTAACTATTGAAAAGGATATTATAGAACTAATTGTAAATTTATCTGCTAAATATATTCATAATAGACATGAACCTGATAGGTCTATTGATATATTAGATGAAGTATGTGCTAAAGCTAGTTTAAAAGAAAGTAAAAAATATATAAAATATAAAGAATATAATAAAAAATTAAAAGAGATTATTAATAATAAAAAAGTTGCTATTAAAAGCAATGATTTTAAAACTGCTTTAGAACACAAAAATAAAGAACACGCAATAATGGATGAAATAAATAAATTAGAATTATCATTATATAAAAAACAAACTAAAAAAGTGACAAAATCTTTAGTAGCTAAAGTAATTAGTGAAAAAGCAAATGTACCTATTTATGAACTATTAAATGAAAAAAGTTCAATTATTAAACATACAGAGAAAATTTTAAACTGTAAAATAATTGGGCAAGAACAAGCTATTAAAGATGTATCTAATTTAGCTAAGAAGATAAAATTAGGTTTAAATGATAAAAACTATTCATTTTTATTTTGTGGTCCATCTGGAGTTGGGAAAACTTTACTTGCAAACACATTTGCTGAAAATCTAGTTGGCAATAAAAATATAATTAAACTTGATATGAGTGAATATAAAGAGGCTCATTCTGTAAGTAAAATAGTAGGGGCACCTCCTGGCTATATTGGTTATAATGATAACAATAATATTTTAGAAGAAATTAAAAATAAACCATATTCTGTTTTAATATTAGATGAAATAGAAAAAGCTCATACAGATGTTATTAATTTATTTCTTCAAGTTTTAGATGAAGGAAAAATTAAAGATAGTAAATCAAAAACAGTAAGGTTTGATAATGTCGTAATTATTATGACATCCAATGTTGGGTTTCATAATATAACAGTTGGTTTTAACAAAGAAAATAATATTAATACAAAGTTAGATAGTAGATTTTCTATTCCTTTTATGAATAGAGTAGACAAGGTTATTACTTTTAAAAAATTAGAAAAAAATGATATTGATAAAATATTAAAATTAAAAATAAAAAAGCTTAAGGATAAATATGAGAATAAACTTCAAATTAAAATAGCTAGTAATATATATGATGAAATAATTAAATTAAGTAATTATAAGCAGTATGGTGCTAGAAAACTTGATTATATTATTAAAGATAAAATAGAGACTCAAGTTATAGAAGCTTTAGCTTTGAATGAAAAGATTATATATATTAAAAGTACCTGTCAAAATGTTTAAAAAAGCCACTTTTATAAAGTGGTTTTTAGTTTTGTTTTTCTTTGTACATAAAGCAATCTTTATCATGAGAATATATAATACCTATAGCCTGTAAATAGGAATATATAACTATACTTCCTACAAATTTCATTCCTTTTTTTTGTAAATCTTTTGAAATTATATCCGATAGCTCATTTGTGGTTTTATTTATTTCATAAATAGTTATATCATTTGTAAAACTTTTTAAATAATTATGAAAAGAGCCATACTTTTTTACTATATCTTTAAAGATTTTACTATTATTTATACTTGCGTTTATTTTAAGTTTATTTCTTATAATATATTTATTATTTAATAATTCATTTATTTTTTTATTATCATAATTTATTATTTTTTCTATATTAAAATTATCATATGCTTTTCTAAAACTCTCTCTTTTATTTAAAATACATTCCCAAGATAATCCTGCTTGAAAGGATTCTAAGATTAACATTTCATATAAATATTTATCATCAAAATTTTGCTTGCCCCATTCACTATCGTGATATTCAATATATTTGGGATTATTTAGATTGCACCATTTACATCTTTTCATAATTTTTTTCCCTTCTTTGGAATAAAAAATTCATTCATATTTTGATGTTCTATTTTTAAAAGTTCTATTTTATTTTTAATTCCACCTCCATAGCCAGTTAAATTTCCGTCTTTACCGATGACTCTATGACACGGAACAATAATACATATTGGATTAGAGCCAACTGCATGACCTACTGCTTGACTAGACATTTTTTTTATACCTCTTTTTTTAGCTATAATTTTTCCAATAGAACCATATGTTGTAGTGGTGCCATAAGATATATTATTTATTATATTAATTACTTCTTCTTTAAAGGGAGTTAAATTA
>CAVFIJ010000123.1:0-3689 GCA_963622405.1 Bacteroidaceae bacterium
CTATATTTTTAAAAAAAATGAATTTCCTAAATTCAAAAAAACATTAGATTTCTTTTTCTAATGTTTTTATATTAATTAAAAGTAATAATCTATTTTTCAACAACCTTAATTTTAACTTTTTTAGTCTTAGATAAATATTGAACTCTAGAGTCTGTTCCCTCTACCTTAACAGGAACTTCATATTCACCAGGGGCATATCCTTCTAAATCAATATATGCAGTTATATCTGATGCTTCAATACCTTTAAGCACAGAAGCAACTCCCTTAACATTCACAGTAACCTTAATATCATTTTCAGTAAGTCCTTGAACATTGTATCTATCATCCAAATTTCTAACATCAATGTTAACATCTTTAATATCAGTATCTGTTGAATTACCTAAAGTAAAATTCAAAGTAACATTGTTAATAGACATTGATCTTATACCACTTGGTTTAGTAAGATCCATCTTATAATCTTTATTTTCTTTAAGACCTGTAACATCAACCTCAAGAGGTACATACTCAAGAGAATCTAAAACATCTTGTGTTCCATAAACTGTTACTGTATTTTCACTCATATCAATATTACTAATAGCCTTACCAAAGCCAAGTTCGCCACTAGTAATTACTTTTATTGGAACCGTTTTACTAGGAGATTTAATCTCAAGTTCCACATTGACTTTAGATGGAACTATCTCAACATCTAAACTTTTACCCTTACTATCATAAGCTTTTAGAGGAACATCCTTAACTGTTATAGTACCAGCTTCCTGAATAGTTAAACTATCAAGATCAACAAGTGCCTTAACAGTCGCAACTTTTGTTAAACTATTCTTTGCTTTTTCATCCTCAGCACCTTTAATTACAACCGAAGATATCTCTGGCGTAGCACTTTCTATGACTAATTTAGAATTTAAATTATCTTGATTTAATATATCTGTAGTAAGTGTTTTAGTTTCTGAAACCTTTGGATATATTGTAACTGACGCTACTGAAGGATTAACACTGTAATCAATAGAACTAAGTGGCTGTGAATATTCAATATTTACTTTATGAGTACCAGGTTTTAAACCAGATAAATCAACTATTACTTTAGAAGAAGATGATTGTTTGGCAATAAACAAATCAGAACGATTTCCCATCAAAGTAATATCTACTTTTTTAGGGAGCCCCTCTACTACATAAGCCTCCTCATTATAATTAACTTCTATACTTTGATTTTTTAAAATTTCTGCTGTTTGACTAGTAAAAGAAATTTTCTTTTGATCAATTGCTACAAATGCTAATACAGCAATCAAAAGCGAAATAATTAGAAGTACATTAGATTTAGAAATAAAGCTTTCTATAGATTTCTCTGATTTATTAAGTAAAGAATATATATTATATACAAATCTTGTGAAAGGCATAATAAATTTTCTATCAATAAATTCCCAAATTCTATTAAATTTACTCTTTTTTCTTTTAGTTTTCATTACTCACTTACCTCCTTTTCTTTCACAAGGAGCTTTTTTGATGGAGTAAGTCCTTCAAGCAAACGAACCTTAAGCTCAGCAAAAGTTAAATTGTAAATTAAATTACCATCAACAGCAATAGATATTCTTCCAGTTTCTTCTGAAAGCACAACAGCAATTGCATCAGATTGTTCTGAAATACCAAGAGCAGCTCTATGTCTTGTGCCAAGACGCTTACTAATAGACAAACTATCACTAGTAGGAAATACTGCACCAGCACATGCAATTTCATTTCCTTGAATAATAACACCACCATCATGTAAAGGATTATTAACAAAGAATATAGCATTCAAAAGTGGTGCTGTTACTTTAGCGTATATTTTTTGCGAATGATTTATATAATTAGCTAAATTAGTATCTCTTTCTAAAACAATTAATGCTCCCATTCTTTGCTTTTTTAAATATTCAAGTGCTTTAGATATTTCATCAATAGTTTTTTCTTTTTCACTAATGGATAATGTCTTATGCTTACCAAGTAAATTAGCCCTACCTAACTGCTCCAAAGCATCTCTAATTTCAGGCTGAAAAATAATTACAATAGCAAGTGGTGCCCATTCAATTACATAATCTATAATATAACCAATAGTAACTAAATCTAAAAAATCAGATAATAACTTAACTACAACAATTATTAGAATTCCTTTAAATAAAAGAACCATTTTAACATTTTTTCTAATAGTTTTTAAAATATAATATAGCATTCCCCATACCAAAAGAATGTCTAGTAATTTTTTTAATAAATCAAGTATTAATTCAATAGTCATATTTACCTCCTTGACCTTAATAATACAATTATAACATACGGCAGACTATGTCCGCAACCTAACTTGAAAAAACTCAAAAAAACTCCACAAGAGTAAAGTTTTTTATAATTAAGATTCTTTATTAGCAAAAGGATCATCATCACCGAATGATAATATCTCAACTTCATCACTATTTTTTAGAAAATTAAATTTATTTTCATTATCTGAGTCATCTTTTTTCTCATTCATAAATATATCATTTCCTTCTGCATTATAGTAAGTTTCCTTACGGGTATCTTCTTTTGGAATACCATCAGTCCACGCATTTGGCTCATAATCAGGGTCTCTTACTTTTAATTTATGAATTTCACCAACATTCCACACATCAGGCTTATCAGATAAATTAAGATCATTAATATTACCAACAGACCATGGATCCATAGAATCATTTACATTTAAAGGATTAATTTCTCCTTCTGTATATATTTGCGGAAGTTCATTAAATGAATTCATAAAATTTCCACTAGGCACACTATTTTGATTATTCGCAGGTATAGCACCTGTATTATTATTAATCATAGAATTTGTTTTATTTTCTTGATTAATATTGTTATTATCAATTTGATTATTATCATTTGTAAGAGGCTTTCTTACCTCTTGAACTTTTCTTTTAGGAGCAGGAAAGTCTTTAGAAAGAGCCTTTTTAGCAAATTCTGTATTTTCAATCATATAACCAATAAAAGCCATTACACACATAACAGCTAAAACAATTATCCAAAATGAAGCAGATGAAAATATCTCCATATGGCCCCTCCTTATATTCTTTTTATTCTTCTAAATAATTTGCTCCCTTAAAAGGCTCTTCACCTAATAAATCATTAAAGTTTTGTTGTCTTAAAACTTCATATATCATAATAGCTGCACAATTAGACAAGTTAAGTGCTCTAACTTTGTCAGTCATCGGTATTCTAAGACATCTATCTAAATATTTCTTTAAAATTTCTTTCGGTATACCACTACTTTCCCTTCCAAAAATTAAATAAATATTGTTACCATTACTATAATCAAAAGAAGTATGATTTTTCTTTCCATATCTTGTTAAAAAATAATATTCTCCCTTATTTTTGCTTACAAAGTCATCCCAGTTTTCATAAACAGTATAATCACAATTATTAATATAATTTGCAGCACTTCTTTTAATACTTTTTTCATCCAAATTAAAACCTAATGGTTTAATTAAATGAAGTTTAGTATCAGTTGCAGCACATGTACGCATTATATTACCGGTATTTTGTGGAATTTCTGGTGCATACAAAACAATATTATTCACCATCTATCACTCCATATTCTTTAAGTATTTTTATGATTTGTTCAGTTCCAATAGTATCTGCATTATCTACTACCTGTGTAAGGTTTCCATTTTTAAAAATATATATACTAGCAGATGTATTAT
>CAVFIJ010000124.1:0-2232 GCA_963622405.1 Bacteroidaceae bacterium
ATGCTTTTAATATAAAAAGTGATGATATTGTAGAAGTATTAAGAATAAAATAATAAAGAAAGTGATATAAATGATAGTCAGTAATCTTTGTAAATCTTTGGGTAATAAAGAATTATTAAATAATATTAATTTTTCTCTTAATTCAAGTGATAAAGTTGGGCTTATTGGTAAAAATGGTTCTGGTAAATCAACTTTATTAAAAATTTTATCAGGAAATTTAATGCAAGATAGTGGTAAAATTAATTTAAATGGTAAAACAATAAAATTATTAAAACAGGAAATTGAAAAAGATAATGATAATTTATCTGTAATAGATTATGTTAAAAGTGATATTGGTCTTCTTCATTTAGAAGATAGATTACATAAACTTGAAAATAATTTAAACGAAAATAATATGGATGAATATAGTGATGTTTTTGATGAGTATTTAAAACTAGATGGATATAATTTTGAGAATAATTTAAATAATATTATAAATGGATTAAATCTTGATGTTGATTTAAAAAAGCCTGTTAGAGAGCTTTCAGGTGGTCAAAAAATTAAAATTTTACTTGCAAGCTTATTATTGAGTGATGCTGATATTTTATTACTTGATGAGCCAACTAATAATTTGGATATTGATTCTATTAATTGGTTAGAGATATATTTAAAAAAAATGAGTAAAGAAATGATTATAGTATCTCATGATGAAACATTTCTGAATGAAATTACAAATAAGATATTTGAACTTTCAGATGGTAAATTTAATATTTATAATATGTCTTATTCAGATTATTTATTTTATAAAGAGTGTGAATATAATAAAGATTTGGAAAAATATAATCGAGCAAAAGAACAACAAAAAAAAATAAAGTCTTCTCTTGAAGAAGCAAAGCAGTGGGCTAATCAAGGATTATCTAAGAAAAAAAATGATAATGATAAATTGTCTGCGAACTTTTCTAAAGAAAGAACAAAAAAAACTTCATCAAAGATATCAAAATTAACAAAAGAATTAGAAAAAGTTGAAATTGACCAAAGTTTTAGAAAAAAAGAAAAAATAGATTTTTGTGTAGATTATATTAACACAAAAGGAAACCGAGATATTTATGTTTCTAATTTAGTTTGTGGATATAAAGATTTTTCTACCCCTTCTTTAAATTTAAATATTCCGTTTGGAACAAGACTATGTATTTCTGGCAAAAATGGTTCTGGTAAATCAACTTTTATAAAAACTTTATTAAATATCATTCCTTGTATAAGTGGTACTATTAATATTGGAAATGAAGTAAAAATGGGATATATTTCTCAAGATAGCTTAGATGGTAATAGTGTAGATTTTACTGTGTATGAGTATTTAGTAAGCAATATAGATACTAATAAAAGCACAATTTTTAATTTGTTAAATAAATTTCATATAAAATATGATGATAAAGATAAATTATTTTCTTCATTATCTCCCGGAGAAAGAACAAGAGTTAATTTAGCAAAATTGGCAATTAATGAGACAAATGTTTTGGTATTAGATGAAGCAACTAATCATTTAGATATTGAAGCTATCAATGTATTAGAGCAAGCAGTAGAATCATTTACTGGAACAATAATTAGTATTTCCCATAATAGGGCTTTTAATGATATTTTAAATGCTGATATGACGTTAAATATCGAAACGGGCAGTTTAACATATAAAGAAATTTCTAATTGTAAAAAGAAGAAAAAGTGATTTATGGTTATCACTTTCTCTTTTAAATTGACTATTATTTAAAATTTGCTATAATATGTGCAAAAGGAGTGATTATATGGATTGGTCTAAATTAGATGAAAAACAAAAAGAAAATATGCTTTTAACATTATTTTCTGGTTATCAAAAGCAAAAAGATGAGGGAATACTTCATATAAAAGGTAAATTTGATATACCTAAAAATCTTATTCGTATTTTTTACTCATTAGATGAATCTAAACGTAGATTAAATGATTTAACTGATAATTTTATTAAAAAATATATTGAATGTGAAGCAATCTTGGAAGGAAGCCACAATCATAACGAAAAAGCAGGTATGTCTGAAATGTATAACTATATACATTCAAAAGAAATTGATGAAGATTTTAGTATATATACACTGCTTGATTTACATACAAAGCTATATTCTGTTATGGACTCCGGCAAGGAAGATGATGAAAAATTTGGTGGACATACAAGAACAGTTAACTGTCATATTAATGGTTCTAGAGTTAATTTTTCTGATTATACAAACA
>CAVFIJ010000125.1:0-2463 GCA_963622405.1 Bacteroidaceae bacterium
ATATATAAGTATCAGAACTAATATTAATATCTGGCCCGCTTACAAAAACATTAAATTTTTTACATTCATAAATATATGTTTTTGTTTTATCTTCACTGTTAATCGCACTATCAAGTAAATTTTTCATAAATATCTTAGGATAATGAGCTTTTAAATAAGCCATTTTATAAGATATCATCGCATATGCAATAGTATGAGATTTATTAAAACCATATTCGGCAAACTTTAAAATTAACTCGTATACCTCATTCGCAATGCTTTTATCATATCCTCTTGAAATACTTTGAGAAATAAATTTATCTTTTTCTTTAAGTAAAATATCATGTTTCTTTTTACTCATTGCCCTTCTTAAATTATCAGCTTCACTCATTGAATATCCCGCAAGTACAGCCGCTATCTGCATAATTTGTTCTTGATAAATGATAATACCATAAGTAGGTTTTAATATTTCTTTTAAATCTTCATGATAATAATTTATATTAGACAGTCCATTACGCCTTTTTATATATAAATCAATATTTTTCATAGGACCAGGTCTAAATAATGCTAATGCTGCGGCAACTTCATCAAAGCTATTTGGCTTAAGCTTTTTTAAAAAATTAACCATCCCTTCTGATTCAAACTGAAAAATACCAACAGTATTAACATAGGTAAAGATATTTATAGCTTTACTATCATCAAGTGGTATATCATCAAAAGTAATATTAGGAATCTCTTTTAATATATTACCAATTAAATTTAAATTTTTAAGCCCTAAAAAATCCATCTTTAAAAGACCTAATTCTTCTAAATAATCTTTATCATAACAAATAATAGAACCAAATTCTTTCTTTTGAAGTGGTACAACTTCCCTTAAATCATGATTAGATATAACAATGCCCGCTGCATGAATAGAAGTATGTCTTTTTAAATTTTCAAATTTCATCGCAATTAAATAAACTTTTTTTAACTCTTTATTCATATCCAGTATTTTACTTATTTTGGGATTATTTAAGTTATCTTTTAAAGATAAAGACGCATTAATGTTTTTACAAAGTAAATCTATTTTATTTAAAGCAATATCCATACATCTTCCAACATCTCTAATCGCGGCTTTAGATTTCATTGTTCCAAAAGTTATTATATATGCCGTGTTATTTTCGCCATACTTCTCTATACAATACTTAATAACTTCTTCTCTTCTAGTATCTTCAAAATCAACATCTATATCTGGCATTGTTACTCTACTAGGATTTAAAAATCTTTCAAATAATAAATCATATTTTAAAGGATCTACAATAGTTATATTAAGTAAATAAGCAACTAATGAACCTGCTGCACTACCCCTTCCAGGTCCTACTAAAATACCTTTTCCTTTAGCATAATTAACGTAATCACTTACTATTAAAAAATAATCACAAAACCCCATTTTTTTTATTATATTAAGCTCATGTTTTAATCTTTCTTGATATTTTTTACCAACACTACTGCCAAATATCTTTTTAAGTCCTAAAATACATTTTTTCTTTAAACATTCATAAGAATCATCACAAGGATAAGTAGGTAATAAATTTTGATGAAACTTAATCTCTACATTACATAGTTTACTTATAATATCATTATCATTATTACAAAGAGGCAACAAACTAACATCTTTTATATCATTTTTTAATGAAACATTAACCCCATCACGGATTGCATGTAAATACTTTAAATAAGTTTCATCTTCTTTTTGAATACATAAAATTTCACGCATAAAAACTTTATTATTTAATTTAATTTGTTTTTCTTCCAAAGTATTCTCATAACCAGCAAATAAATCTTTATAAACTACTTTTAAATCATTATATAATACATTGCTTTTATAAGGCATTACACATAAAATATCACTACTATATTTATTTAACAAAGATAAATCTAATTTATCATAAGAACTAATCATAAGTAGATTTTGATATCCTTTATAACTCTCAGCATATAAAATAAGTTTCATTTCATTTATAATTACTTCAAGGCCAATAATTGGTTTTATACCTTTTCCCTTACATTCTTTATAAAATTCTAAGGCACCATACATATTATTATCTGCAATACCAAGTGCTTTTATATTGTTTTCACTAGCAATTTTAACTAGCTTTTTTATATCTATCATACTAGTAAGCAAATAATTACAAGTTTTTATATTTAAAACAGTATTCACATTATCACCCTTATTAATATTCTACTATAATTTATTATAATTTAAAAGAAAAAACGCATAATGATTTGACTTATATACCTTTTTGTGATAAAGTTAACTAGCAAGGAAAAAACTTAAAGGAGGTATGAATATGGCTAAAAAAGTAACAAACACAAAACCTTTATTTGGAAATCGTAGATCACATGCTGAAAATGCAACTAAACATGCTTTTAAACCAAATTTACAAACTGTTACAGTTAATGGTAAAAAAGTAAGAATAACCGCTAGAGAACTTAGAACTATAA
>CAVFIJ010000126.1:0-2452 GCA_963622405.1 Bacteroidaceae bacterium
ATTTACTTGTAGCATATGTACTATCTGAATTAGCAGATAAACTTACATTAGTAGGTGCTGTTTTATCTATATTAGATACAGTAACTGCTTTTTTATTCTTATTACCAGCAGCATCCTTTACCCAAACATAATAAGTTCCATTACTAGTAATATTAACAAGAGTTCTACCTAAACTAGATGTACTTGTTACATCAGTATATGTAGGCTCAGTAGTACTACTTTGATTAATTCCATATTGTGTAATACCACTACCACTATCACTCGCTTTAAAAGATACACCAGCACTAGAATTATAAGTTTGATTTGAATATACAGTTGCATATGCTACATACCATGTTACAGGTGAATCTGATGTAGCAGCAGTTCCATTTATATAGAAAAAATTAGTAGTAGAAAATGTACCAGAAGAACCGCATTTAACTCTAAATACATATTCTTCCCAGTCCCCAGTTCCTTTTTGAGAAGTTAACCATGAATTAGTTCCCTTCGTATCCTGTCCTATTTTGTTTGATGCCCAAGCAATAGTATAACCTGTAGGTATCTTTGCTATTATTCTAGTTACAAATTCTCTATCCGCAGCACTTGGACTTGCAAAATAGAATCCACCAAGGCCAGGTGTTGCTGTACCTGCAGTAGTTATTTTAAGAGCATAACTACCTACAGGTGTTGTCATAGAAACCCTTTCTTTTGTAACAGTTCCATTAGCAGAATTATTATAAGTATTTGTTGAATTAGCACCAGATGCAAATGTAGGATCAGTATACATTATACCTCCAGTATATGTAGCATCTATTGTAGGTGCTGTCTTATCTAAAGTTATAGCATAATATGTAGCATCTGCACTTACCTCTTTTGATACATCTTGATTCCAAGTACTTTCAGTAGCAGAGTCAGCTGTGCCATATCCAATAACAGTATAACCAGTTTTTGCAGTAATCTTAGGTGATGTTACTTTACATATAGTATCCTGAGCTGTTCCATTATAAGTAGCCGCTATTGTACAAGTCCTTGTAACTGAAGTATCACTTACAGCTGTTCCACTGCTATTTGTTTGTTTATCTGCTGTATTTTTAATAAATGTAATTTTTATTGTTCTAGCAGACTTAGATGTAATAGCATAATAAATAGCATTCGCACTTACTGCTTTAGACGTATTATGATTCCAGCTACTTGTTGTAGCACTAGAAGATGTATTATATCCTACTACTGTAGGTGTATTATCACTTCCTACTATAGTAGGAGACGTTATATTACATGTTTCACTTGTATTATACATAGTACAACTTTTAGTTATAAACTCATCACTACTATTATCTTGCGTAGAAGCATTATTTTTATAAAATTTTACTGTTACATCTTTCTTATATAATCCATATAATGTAACATTACCTGATGAAACAGATGAACTATCTAATTTTGTAGTAGCATCTTTATTAGTATTCCATCCTATAAATGTATAACCAGCTTTTTCACACTGTGGTGTTAAATCAATCGCACTACCACTAGATAAATACTGATTATGTAATATACTTGGTGTTTCACTACCACCATTTGTTTCACAGTCATATTTAACTAAATATTTACCTTGTGGTACAGTACTATCACTGCTACTAGAACTACCTTCATATTGTTTATAATTAAATGTTACTGTAACTTCTCCAGAACCTGTTGCAGCTTCACCTGTAAACTCTGGATTATATTCTATTTTTACCGTAACTACTTGCGTAGAATTTGCTTTTAATATTCCGCCTTTTGTATACCCCGTAAACATTATTCTAACAGCATCATTAGATGATTTTATATTTTCTGTTATATCCTCTAATGAAGCATCTAAATTACCTTTATTAGCAATCGTTACTTTATAAGAAACAGAATCTCCCTCTTCATATAAATCTGCCTCCATAGATGCACTAAGTCCAGTCCATGTAGGAGTTTTAACTTCTTCTGCTGACCCTGTTACACTAGCAGCTGACACATCTGTTATCTCTATATTCCAAGAACTAGTTATAGAACTAGTACCAGATATTTGTAAATTAGAAGAAAATGCTGCATACCCTACTGCCATTAAGCAAAGTATACCTGCTAATATAATTAAAAGTCTTTTATTTATTCTTTTTAATCCAAGCATAATAATCTCTCACTTTCACAATAAAAAGACTATGTCTTTTTAAGAAAATTAGTATATTTTATAATTAATCATTCCTAATAACACCTATACTATATAGATAGTTTAATACCTATAATAATAATAGCATTTTCTAATAAGAAAATCAATCAAAAAAATAGAATAAACTATGAAACTTATAACTATTAACACATAAAAAAAACGAAACTTAATTTAGTTCGTTAATTTTAATCAATAATTTTTGGCATCGGTAAATTAAAAGTTACATGATTATATTGTTTTATATTTTGTTCTTTACATAATTCACTATATTTATCATCCCAAGAC
>CAVFIJ010000127.1:0-3218 GCA_963622405.1 Bacteroidaceae bacterium
TCCTTTACCTATATCATAAATAGCTTTGTTTATTACTTCATTTATATCGTTTTCATAATAATATATTTTAATAGGGTTAGTATTATTTATTTCTGATAATAGTCTTTTTTTTATTTGTTTATTATTTTTCATTATAAAAGTTCCCATAATATCTAATAAGGTGGTACTGTTTCTATAAGTTTTAGTTAAAAAGGATATTTCTGAGTAAGGGAAATAGTTTTTAAAGTTTAGAAAAACTTTTAAGTTGGAACCTGCAAATCTATATATACTTTGAAAATCATCTCCAACAGCAAATATTTTTGCATTTGTTTTATTTTTTATTTCTTTTAAAAGTTCACACTTTACTTCTGATATATCTTGATATTCATCTATGATAATATATTTATATTTTTTTATAGAGCCTTTTTTTACACATTTTATAGCAAAGTTTATCATATCATTAAAGTCTATTTTATTTTGACATTGTAGTTCACTACTATAGCATTTATATGTTTTCTTAGTTAAGGTTAAAAAGTTTTTGTTTACTTGTTTTAGAGCAGGCGAAAGTTCATTTTCTGTATCTTTTATAAATATATTAAAGTCTTTTAGTTTCATTCCGTTTGATTTAAAAAGGGTTATAAATTTCTTTATTTTATTTTTTATATTTAAATATTGATTAGAACAAAAATATATATTTTTTTGAATTTTATATAATTCTTTATCATTTTTTAGTTTACCTTTTTTATCATAAGATTTAAAAAGTGGCTCACTATAAAGTTTTAATATTTTATCTTTATGATATGTATGGCTTTGAATTATATTTTCTAAAGTGTTATCATTTGATATTTGATATTTTAGCCCATTTTCTTTTAAGATATTTAAACTTAGTTTATGAAACGTTAAGACATTAATGTCTATGTTATGTTTAAGACATTTTTCTTTTATATTACTGCATGCTTCATTTGTTAAAGATAAGCATAGTATTTCACTAGGGTTTATTCCGCTTTTTATTAAATATAAAATTTTTCCAATGATTGTTATGGTTTTACCTGTTCCAGCACCGGCGATAATTAGTTTATCTTCATCTTCAAGTATTATTTTTCTTTGATTTTCATCTAATGAATGATTTACTACATTATCGAAAATAGGATTGTTGATATTATTTTTTATGTAGTTATTATTATTTTTTTGGATTTTCTTTAAATATTTATAACATTTAAAATAATTTAAGGGAAAAATATTGCTTTTTAAAATTTTTTGTTTTTCAATATGTATATGTTGTTTTGATATATACAAAAAAATCACCTCAATAGTTACTATACTATATTTGTGATTATTTTTCTTTATTTATAGAGTAAATGTTAAATTTCCCAAATTCATAAATATATAAATGGTAGATATAATAGCACCACTTGCAAAAGCTATTAATAGGCCTAATATTATTTTAGTAGTGAATCCCCTATCATTTATAGATATAGAAGGTATACTACTGTGATTTACTGTGTAAGCAGAAGCCGCAAGCCTTTTAGTGTTTCCCTTTGAACTGCCCGCACTTGCAGGATAATTTAGACTTGAATCTTCAAACATACCATTATTATATTCCCATGAATTTCTAGATAATTCATTAATTGAATCTGTTAATTGACTTATTTCTTTTTTTTCTTCATTTTGAAAATATTGTTCTAATTTATCAAATTCTTCATATGGAAGTTCATTTTTAAGAATCTTTTCTTTTAGTTCGGCAAAATTTGCACTATTAAAATCCGCTATTGATTTTGTTTTTTCTAGTTCATCCATAAGTTATACCTCAATTCTATCTGCATTATAACATATGCAGCTTTTGTTTACAAGGACCCTTGTTTCTCCTCTTGGAAGCTTTTTATAATATTTTTAGCAGCTTCTCTTCCTGTTTTTGCGGCCCAAGCAACTGTTGCAATGGTGTGTGTTACATCTCCACCTGAATAGATTTGATCATCACCTGTTTTATAAGTGCTATCTACTTTAATTTTTTGATTTTCATCTATTTCTAGGCCTAGTGTTTTTACAATTTCTTCGGTTTTTGAACCAACCGACATGACAACATAATTACATTTTAGTGAAAAGTTACTATTCTCTATTTCTTCAAGAAAACATTTACCATTTTCATCATACCTTATTTCATTTTTAGTACAGCATATGCTTTCAACTTTGTTTTTTCCTTTTATTTGCTTTATATTTGTTTTAAATTGAAATAGTACTCCATCTCTTTTGGCTGCTTCAATTTCTTTACTATCGGCAGACATATTTTTTTCATCTCTTCGGTAAACAATGGTAACATTTCTAGCCCCTAGTCTTTTTATAGTTCTTGCTGTATCCATTGCTACATTACCACCACCTGAAATCATAACTGTTTTATTTTTATATTTAGGATGGTTTTTATATTCTAATAATTCATTCCCGCTATAAACACCTTGCAAATTTTCTCCATTAATATTCATTTTAGCCCCTTCATTAGCACCTATACTTATAAATATTTTATGATATTCTTTTTTTAAATCCTCTAAATATAAATTTCCCCCAAGGGACCTATTATATTTTATTTTTATTGGCAATTTAAGTATTTTATTTAAAGTTTGATTTAATGTTTCTTTTTTTAGTCTAAAATCTGGAATCCCATGTTTAAGAAGTCCACCTAGGTAGTTATGTTTTTCATAAATTGTTACATCTACTCCATTCATTGCTAAAAATGCGGCACAAGTTAGTCCTGCAGGACCCGCACCTATTATGGCTACTTTTTTATTTATTTTTTTTGTTTGCGGTAGTTCCCAGTTATTTTTTATTGCTTGCATTCCTATAAAGGTTTCTAAATTTCCTATTTTTACTGGGTGTCCATTTGTACATTTACTACATCCACCTTCGCACTGTCTTTCATGTGGACATATACGCCCACATATAGCTGGCATGATTGTTGTTTGGCAAAGAATTTCATAAGCTTTTTTATAGTTATTATCCTTTATTTGTTTTATCATGTTTGGTATATCATTTTGAAGTGGACATGCAAATTTACAATGAGCAATTTCGCACTGCATACATTTACTCGCCCAAGACTCTATCCATTCTTTTTTTCCCATATATTCACGCCCTATTCTTTTGCATTATTATATCATTTATGAATTTATATGTAAATTTTTATAACAAAATTTATATTAACATAAAAACATTAGATTTCTTTTTCTAATGTTTTTATGTCTTTTTTTGAT
>CAVFIJ010000128.1:0-3033 GCA_963622405.1 Bacteroidaceae bacterium
GGAATAATGAGTATGATTACATGGTAGCTCTACTTTCAAATTATTGCAAGTCAGCATAAATTGTTTTTTTATTTCAATTTTTAATACTTCAGTTATTATTTCATTTAAAGACTTCCCGTTCTCTTTAAATTTTAAATTAACTTTGTATTTAACCATAGAGTTTAATACCTCCAATAAATTCTATGGTTTTAGTTTTTGTAATATTACTTGGTATGAAATTCACATACTTAATAATCTTATTTAATATTATGATTATCCTTATTCATAAAAATTATCTAGCTTTTTTATTTAAAGAATCAAGTCATTTACTATGGTAAGTAATGCCTTCTATTCTAAAGAAATTCATAATTTATCAAATTATTAAACAGCAGTATAAAATGTTTGCACTTACAAAATTCATCCTACTTTGTAGTTTGATACGAAAGATGAAATAAAAAATTTTTATTATTATTTCAATATTTTAAAAAACAAAAAAATC
The DNA here is from genome assembly GCA_963622405.1 of Bacteroidaceae bacterium. Lineage (GTDB taxonomy): Bacteria > Bacillota_I > Bacilli_A > RF39 > UBA660 > Coprosoma. The sequence continues at coordinate 479 of CAVFIJ010000128.1, forward strand.
ATCCTAAATTCTAATTTTCACTAGATTTTATAGAATGATTAATCTTTTTCTAATTATTAATTTTTAATTTTAAAGTTTTTACAACTTCATTTGTTATTGCTGGTTTTGCAAATTGTTCCCTTAGCAAATACACCTTCAATAATTTTTGTAGAATGATGTATCTTTTGTTTTACCATATAATCTTTGTTCAATATCATTCATATATTTTTCTCTATTATTCATTTGTACACCAACTTTATTTATCAATTTCTTCTAATTCTTTGTTTAACATTTCTAAATAATCTTGCTCAGCAATCGTTAAATGTTTTTGCATATATTTATCATATTCCTCATGTGCTTTTTCTAACGCTTTCTCATGAGATATACAACCAGAGCCATTTAAGATGTCTTTTCTTGTCATTTTTAAAAATGAATCTAATTCATTCACCCAATCTTGCATAGTCATTGGATGTCTGTCTAAAGCATTGATTTCTGCTACATCTAAATAAGCTGATACCATTCTATTTAATGTATTAAGTTCTTCTTCAGTTAAATAGTTTTTAGCAATTTCCGTTTCGCTTTTTGTTGGATAATTACCTTTAAAATTTGTAAGACCGACATTTTCTTTATTTGAATCAACTCTTGTAAATATAATTTCAGCAGCCGTATGTCCATGTGTAGCATAGTGCATCTTGTTTTGAACCGTTTTAAAAAATTCTATTGATAGTTTATCTTTAGGGTTATAGTCAACACTTGTTGCATAAATATCCAATACTTTTCTCCAAAATATTTTTTCAGAAGACCTTATATCACGAATTCTGGCAAGCAATTCTTCAAAATAAGTACTTTCACCATTGTTTTTTAATCTATCATCATCTAAAGCGAATCCTTTAATCATATATTCTTTTAATATTTTAGTCGCCCATATTCTAAATTCAGTTGCCTTTTTAGAATTTATTCTATATCCAACAGCAATAATAGCATCTAAATTATAGTGTAAAACATTATATTTTTTTCCATCATTAGCAGTTGTTAAAAATTTCTTAACAACTGAATCTTTTTGTAATTCACCCTCATCAAAAATATTTTTTAAATGCATAGAAATATTATTTTTAGTTGTATCATAAAGATTAGCCATTACATCTTGACTCATCCAAATATTTTCATTTTTAATGTTAATATCAACTTTTACATTACCATCTTTTGATGCATATATAATCATGTTGTTTTCCAACATATCACCATCTTTCTAGTTGTTTATAAGTTCATAAAACCTTTGTTTATTTTTAGAACTTAAAACATTTGCGATTTCTTCTTTAAATGCTCTTTTACTTTTATAATTTGGATACATTTCTTTTAACATATCAAATATAAAATCATCAGAATTGTTAAGTTCTTTCATTATTCCTATATAACGGCACAAACCATAATATGCATTTCTATCTGATACCATTTTTGATGATTCAATTATCTGTGGTTTATAAAATTCCAATAATTCATTATTATACTTAGATTTTAATATATCCTGATATTCTGCTAAAAGAGACAAACTAAAGTTCTTCTTTAATAGTTCAAATAATCTATCAATTTCATTTTCTTCGACATATATTTTTTCTAGAAAATGAATATTGTTTGGTTTTATTTTAGGTATTATTGTTTTCTTTATGGATTTCCATTCAGAAACATTAGAAATTAAGCCCACAAAGTATCTTCCATTATAATAATTAACAAAGCCATTTCTATCACTTATTTTTCTAAGTCCATAATTCATTTCATCATATATTTTAGAAAGTTGAAATTTATTTTTTACTTTTTTATCATTTGATGTCTCTAATTCTGGAACATCATTTTCTTTAAGACGATAAAGAACCGCTGCAATATGTTTACACATATAATGGCCATCTTCTGAATATGGACAAGAACAATAGAAATTGTTTAATTCATTATTATTTACTCTTAATTCAATTCTATATATTTCGGTGCCATCAATATAAGCAGTAATTTCATCATCTTGACACCAAATATTCAATATTCTATTTTCCTCATAATAATTTTTACCACGAGATAAAATAGTAAAATCAAAATTATCTTCGAAATTATAATTTTTTTAAAACTTTTTCATAACTCATTTCCTATTCAAATTTAATATTATTTTCTTTGCAATAATTTATAGCAAATTTCTTATATCCTTCATCTCTAAACTCATACCAATATTAATAATATCAAAATTAATACCTATATACTTAAATCCTCTAAATGCTCCACTACCATTTAAAGAAATATATTATAAATTTATCAAATAATTAACCTAATTAATTCTCACTAAAATATTCAAAATACTCAGTGTTTGACATAAATATTAGTTTAATACTCATTATTCCCCATAAAAATGGTATCACCTGCTTTTACAGTATAGGTATTTGAGACACTTTTAGCATTTGATAGTTTTAGTACTTGTCCTATACTTAAAGTATTGCTTGTTAGATTATTTAATGACTTAAGTTCAGATACTGAGGTGTTGTTTTTTCTTGCAATACTCCATAATGAATCGCCCTTTTGGACAATATATATATCCT
>CAVFIJ010000129.1:0-4659 GCA_963622405.1 Bacteroidaceae bacterium
CTTATCAAAAAAAGACATAAAAACATTAGAGAAAGAAATCTAATGTTTTTTTGTTTTTAAAAAAACATATTATTTAACGAATTTTTACACATATTTTGTAAATATATGCAAAAATCGTTTTAATTTTTTAAAAGATATGATAAAATTAATTACAGTAGATTGTACTTGTGATAAGTGCATAAAGGAGGATAATTATGGGTATATTAACAGGATTATTTAACGGGGATGAAGATCCAACATATAGTTCTACTGAAAAGTATTATGAAACTGATAAAGAGGGTGCTTTAAGCGAAGGTGGAGCTAAAATGATTTTGCTTGAGCCAAGAGCTTATTCTGAGGCTCAACAAATTGCTGATCATTTAAAGAAAAGAAATACTGTTGTTGTTAATTTAAAAAGAGTTACTCCTGACCAGGCAAAGAGAATTGTTGATTTTTTGAGTGGTACTATATACGCTATTAATGGAAAAATCCAAAAAATTGGTGGGGGAATATTTTTATGCACTCCTGATAATATTAGTGTTCAAGGTGAAATAACTGGGGATACAAACGGTAAGGGCATACATGATAATAATGATATAAATATTGAGTGGTAAGTATAGAAATATTTTAAAAAGTGTGTTATAATAAGGCACACGTGTGAGGATGCGATATTATGGAAAGATTTAATCGTGTACTAAGGGGCTATGATCCAGAAGAAGTTAATAACTTTTTAGATCAAATCATTACACGTATTGAAAGTATGATTTCGGAGATTAATGCTAAAGATAGAGAAATTGAAAAACTCAAAAAAAGCCAAAGTAATCCTGAAGTCATGGAAAGACTTGCCCAATATGAAAGAATGGAAGATACTTTGAATAGGGCTATTATTATGGCTCAAAAAACTTCTGATCAGCTTAAGGTTGCGGCTCATAAAGAAAGCGAGATTATGCTTGATGATGCCAAGAAGAATGCTAGTAGAATAGTTAATGATGCACTACAAAGAGCTGAAACTATTGAAAATGATGCTATGAATCTTCAAAAGAATGTAACAATATTTAAAAGAAGACTTAAAAGCATTATTGAACAACAACTTGAAATTGTTGATGAAATTGAAAAAGTGGAACTTTAAATCATATGATGGAGACGGTATATTAATTTATTTTATAGAGAGTTAGTGTTTGGTGTAAACTAATAAATTGTTAATATATAGATCACTCTTGATGATTTTTTCTGAAATTTAGTAGGAATAAACGGTAACGCGTTATAGTTTTGAGTGTATAGTTTTTACTATAAAATAAGGTGGTACCGCGTTTTTTCGTCCTTAATATTAAGGACTTTTTTTGTTTTAAGGAGATGATAAGATGGATTATAAAGATACTTTACTAATGCCAAAGACAGAATTTAAAATGAGGGGTAATTTAGCAGAAAATGAGATTTTACAAAGAGAAAAATGGATGGAGATGGATTTATATAATAAAATAAAAGAAAGAAATAAAAATAATAAACCTTTTGTTTTACATGATGGTCCACCATACGCTAATGGAAATATTCATATTGGGCATGCTTTTCAAAAAATTCTTAAGGATTTTATTAATCGTTCTAAAATGATGGAAGGTTATTTTGTTGATTTTGTTCCTGGCTGGGATACTCATGGTCTTCCTATTGAACAAGCAGTTACTAATAGTGGTGTTAATAGAAAAGAAATGACAGTTGCAGATTTTAGAGAGTTATGTAAGGAATACGCTTTAAAACAAGTTTCTAAGCAAAAAGATGATTTTATTAAACTAAATATCATGGGTGATTTTGATAATCCTTATATTACTTTAAAAAACGAATATGAGGCTAGACAAATTGAAATTTTTGCGAAGATGGCTAAAAAGGGATTAATCTTTAAAGGGTTAAAACCTGTATATTGGTCTCCTTCTTCTGAAACTGCTTTAGCAGAGGCTGAAATTGAATATAAAGATAGAAAAGATCCTTCTGTTTTTGTTGCATTTACAGTTAAAGATGGAAATGAATTTGTAAAAAATGGAGATAAACTTGTTATTTGGACTACTACACCATGGACTTTACCTGGTAATACAGGTGTATGTGTAGGAGAAGATTTGGAATATAGCCTTGTAAGTGCATGTGATAACAATTATGTTGTTGCATCTTCTCTTCTTTCTAATCTTATGGAAGAGTTTGGTTTTACTTCTTATGAGATTATTAATACTTTCAAAGGAAAAGACTTAGTTGGTATTACATATAATCATCCTTTTATGGATAGAATTAGTCCTGTTGTTATAGGACATCATGTTACTTTAGATGCTGGTACTGGTCTTGTTCATACTGCTCCTGCTTATGGTGAAGATGATTTTATTGTTGGAAAAAATAATAATCTTGATATGGTAAATGGTGTTAATGATGATGGCGTTTTAAATGATGAATCTGGTATGTTTTCTGGTTTGTTTTTTGAAGATGCTAATAAAACTATTACTAATTGGTTAGATGAAAATGGTTATTTGCTTAAACTTAAGTTTATTAAGCATTCATATCCACATGATTGGCGTACTAAAAAACCTATTATTTTTAGAGCTACTAAGCAATGGTTTTGTAGTGTAGATAAAATTAGAGATGAGCTTTTAAATGAAATTGATAATAATATTAAGTTTCATACTGAATGGGGTAAAACAAGAATACGTAATATGATTGAAGGCAGAGGAGACTGGTGTATTTCAAGGCAAAGAGCATGGGGTGTACCTATTCCAATATTTTATAATGAAGATGGTTCTGAGATAGTTGATTATGATATTATGATGCATATTTCTAAACTATTTAGAGAACATGGTTCTAATTATTGGTTTGAGAAAGATGCGATTGACCTATTACCTAAAGGTTATTCTAATCCAGCATCTCCTAATGGTAAATTTACTAAAGAAACTGATATTATGGATGTTTGGTTTGATTCTGGTTCTTCTTTTGCGGGTGTTCTGTTAGAAAGAGGTATGAGTTATCCTGCGGATATTTATTTAGAAGGTTCTGACCAATATAGAGGATGGTTTAATTCTTCTTTAATTTGCAGTGTAGCGGCTTTTGGTAAAAGTCCATATAAGGAACTTTTATCATCTGGATTTGTTTTAGATGGTAAAGGGCTAAAAATGAGTAAATCTATTGGTAATGTAGTCGCACCTATGGATATTGTATCTAAACATGGTTCTGATATTTTAAGACTTTGGGCTCTTAGTGTTGATTTTACTGAGGATGTTAGATTTAGTGATGAGTTGCTTTCACAAGTTAAAGAAAGTTATAGAAAGATTAGAAACACTTATAGATTTATTTTAGGTAATATTGCTGATTTTAACCCTAAGAAAGATAAGATTGCTTATGAAAGACTTTCTAGTGTTAATAAGTATATGCTTATTAAATTAAATATGTTTGTTAAAGATATTATTACTAATTATGATAATTATAACTTTGATGAAATATATAAACTGTTTAATAATTACATATCTAGTTTATCTAATTTTTACCTTGATTTTACTAAAGATATTTTATATATTGACAAAGCTGATAGTCTTCAAAGACGTAGTGTTCAAACTGTTTTATATGAAATTATTTATGCTTTAGTTAGACTTATGGCTCCAGTTCTTCCATATACTAGTGAAGAAGTTTATAAATATATGCCTTATCAAAAGGAAGAGTCTGTTCATCTTGAGTCTTTCCCTAAAGTTTTAGTATATAAAGATAAGAATGAAATAATAGAGAAGTGGAATGTTTTCTTTGGTATTAAAAATGATGTTTATAAAGCATTAGAAGAAGCTAGAAGTGAAAAAATTATAGGTAAGTCATTAGAAGCAAAAGTTTATTTAAATTTAAGGGAAGAAGATAAAGAAATTCTTCATGATATTTTACCTGATTTAAAACAATTATTAATTGTTTCTGATGTTGTTATTAGTACTAATGAGTTTACAAAGTATGATAACTGCATGGTAATGGCAGAAAAATTTAATGGCATAAGATGTGAAAGATGCTGGAATTATTTTGATGAAATTGAAATAACTGGTGGCATCTGTACTCATTGTAATGAAGTTATAAATGGCAAATAAGACTGATTTTATCAGTCTTATTTTTACCATTTGTAATACAATTGAATTAGTATTTCTATGGTGGCCTACTGATGAACTATAATATTCATCTTGCTTAAATCTTGCTTAAAATTTATATGGTAATTATTATTTAATAAGCTATTCTAAATAAGCATTAGTATCAGGAGCAGGTGTAATTATTGTAGCTTTTTTAGCTTGATTATTGGTACTTACTTCTTATAATTGTTGGCTCATAGTTATCACTGATACTATCATTATTAGTAAACATTTATAAGATAAGTGTTAAAAAATGTAAATTTATAATTAAATGATTGTATTTTAGTTTATATTATTATATTATTGATTTAAGAAGGGGTGATAATATGTTATATCCATCTATAGATCAGTTACTTAAGAATGTTGGCTCTAAGTATTTACTTGTGAATGTAGTATCAAAAAGAGCTAAAGAGATGAAAGAGACTGGTTATTATCAGTTAAAAGAAACTGAATACAAATCTAGTCAAAATATTGGAAGAGCTTTAGAAGAAGTATCAAAAAATTTAATTCATACAAAATAGCCTTAGGCTATTTTTTGTAAAAAAGGAGAGCATTT
>CAVFIJ010000130.1:0-5891 GCA_963622405.1 Bacteroidaceae bacterium
AAGTAAAGATGAAAAAAGCTATGCATGACTATGACATTGAAGAAGCGTTAGAAAATGGGAAAAATATTGGGAAAGAACAAGGAATCAGTATCGGGAAAGAACAAGGAATCAGTATCGGTGAAGCCAAAGGCATAACATTTGCAAGATTAGAAACAGCTAGAAATATGCTTAATAAAAAGTTTAGTATTGAAATTATTTCTGAGCTTACTGGCTTATCAAAAAAAGACATAAAGACATTAGAGAAAGAAATCTAATATATAATACAAAACATACTACTAAGCACTTATTGAAAAGTGCTTTTTATTTTTATGAAAGTGTGTTAAAATGAGGAAAAGGGATAGTATTAAATTAAATATAATTTTTATTACTATATTTGCCCGTAATATAGTGAAAGGATGGTTGTCATGAATAAAGTTAATCTTTTACCAGCGGATACATATATTGTTAAAAATGGCACAGTATTAACTAATGAAGACCGTAATATTTTGATGAAATTATATCAACCAGTAATAGGCGCAACCTCAATTAATTTATACTTAACTCTTTGGAGTGATTTAGATTCTCTTAAAATAATATCTAAAGAATATAATCATCATTACTTAATGACACAAATGCGTTTAAAATTAAGTGATATAGAAGAAAGTAGAGAAAAACTTGAGGCTATTGGCCTTTTAAAAACTTATTTAAAAAAAGATACAGTAAACACATATATATATGAATTATATTCTCCTCTTTCTCCAAAGGAATTTTTGGATAATCCGATACTTTCTGTAACTTTAGAAAATAATATAGGTAAACAAATCTTTAAAGATATTATCAAGTTTTTTAGTTTACCAAAAATAAATAAATCTGATTATGAAGAAATAACTACATCTTTTAATGAAGTTTTTGAAGTAACTAACGTTAGTGATGTTATAGATACAAGTGATATACGTAGTGTTAATCATTTAGATATAGTAATTGATAACAAAATTGATTTAAATAATGTCCTTGCTGGTATTCCGCCAGAATATTTAAACCCAGCATCTATCAGTAAAGAAATTAAAAGTTTAATTTATAAACTTGTATTTATATATAGTTTAAACAAAGATGAAGTGGAAGAACTTATTAGAAATTCAATTAATGAAAAACATATGATAGATAAAGATATATTAAGAAAAAATTGTAAGAATTATTATACATTTGAAAATAAAGGAAGTAATCCATCATTAATTTATAAATTACAACCTGAATATTTAAGAAAGCAAGCTACAAATATATCAAAGAAAAATAAAATGATTCATACATTTGAAACTACTACTCCATATGATTTTCTTTCTGGTAAAAACAAAGGAGTTAAACCTAATAAAAAAGATTTAGAATTGCTTGAAACTTTAATGATTGATTATGAACTTACTCCTGGAATTGTAAATGTTTTAGTTGATTATGTTTTGAAGATAAATGATAATAAACTTACAAAAAACTTTTGTATTGCAATTGCGACGCAGTGGAAGCGTAGTAATATTACAACTGTTGAAGATGCTATGAATTTATGCAAAAAAGAAAATGTTACCAAATGTAAAAAAATTTCTACTAATGTTAAAGTTAAAAAGCAAGAAGAAAAGCCAGAATGGTATGGTGCTAAACTAGAAGAGGATTTAGCAACTGAAGAAGAAATTAAAGCACTAGAAGAAATGCTTAAAAGGTAGGTGAATTATGCAAAAAGTATCAAATATAACTAATAAAAATAAGATAACAAATATGGATAGAAAATTAAATGAAGTTTATGATGAGGCTTTAGAAGATGATGTTTTTAAAGAAATTGTCATAAAACTAAAAATGAAAAGAGAGTATTTAATTCATTATACATCTTCTCTTAAACAGTGTGCTAAGGACTATGCTAACTGTAAACATTGCAAGGAACTTATTGAATGTAAAAACCAAATAGAGGGATATGCTTATTTACCTAAAAATGATGGAGGAAATATTACTTTTTCGTATAGACCATGTAAATATAAAAAAAGAATGGTTTATAAAACAAAGTATTTAGATAATATGACCATTTATAATGTACCTGAAGAAATAAGAAATGCTTCTTTTAGTAAGATTCATAAAACTGATAAAAAAAGATTTGACGCTATTATTTGGTTAACTAATTTTTTAAACACCTATAAAGAAAACCCTCATCAAAAAGGCTTATATTTATGTGGTAATTTTGGATGTGGTAAAACATATTTAATATCAGCTATGTTTAATGAACTTGCTAAAGAAAATGTGAAAAGTGCTATTATATTTTGGCCAGAATATTTAAGAGAATTAAAAGCATCTTTTAATTCTGAATATAAAAATGAATTTAATGATAAGTTTGAAACAATAAAGAAAGCACCACTACTTCTTATTGATGATTTAGGGGCAGAATCAATTACTCCATGGTCTAGAGATGAGATTTTATGCCCAATATTACAGTATAGAATGGAACAAAGACTTCCAACATTTATAACTTCAAATTTAGATAAAAAAGCTTTAGAAAATCATTTGGCTATTACATCTAAAGGGGATGAAATAATAAAGGCTGGTAGAATAATTTCTAGAATAGAACAGTTAACTGATTATAAAGAAATGGTTAGTAAAAATCTTAGAAAATAATTATAAAATTTATTTTAGGGCATTTAAAAAGGTACTTGAATTAGCCTTTAAAATATGATACCATATGAGTACAAAAGCAATGAAGAGGACACGATTATTAAGAAGTGTTTTATAGTGAGTTTAGGATAGTGAGAACTAAACAAATAACCTTAATTAATTACTACCTTGGAGTTAGAACACTAAAAAGTTACTCGGCAGATCCGTTACCCAGAAATTAAGTTATAAAGTAGGATGGTACCGCGACCTTTCGCTCCTTGATTAGTCAAGGAGTTTTTGTATGAAAAAATCAAATTTAAATAGTATATCAATGTATAAATTTTTAAGGGATTATCATGGTATAGCTAATGAATCTATGCTTAAAAAACTTTGTTTACGAACACATAAAGAACTTAAAATTTTAAAAGAAGGATACATGGGCCTAAAGCTTACTTCTGTATCTTTTCAGAGTGTTACCGATGAAGATATTAAAACAGGTAGAATAATTTATGTGTTAGATAAATGTGATAACCCTGCACCATATGTAAATCCTTTAAGGAAAACTATGGAATGCGAATATGATAATAATAGTAAAAGGAGAAGATAATAATGATTAATATTAAAGAAGATGAAAAATTAAGTATTTTAAATCATAGTTGTGCTCATTTGATGGCTCATGCTATAAAACATTTATACCCAAACGTAAAATTTTGGGTAGGTCCTGCGATTAAAGAGGGTTTTTATTATGATATTGATTTAGATGAAAAAATAAATGAAGAAGATTTAGAAAAAATAACTAAAGAAATGAAAAAGATTGTTAAATCCGATAAATTAATAAAGAGAGTAGAATTATCAAAAGAAGAAGCTTTAGAAACATTTAAAGATAATCCTTATAAAATAGAAATTATAAATGATATAAAAGAAGATGAACTTATTACAGCTTATATTCAAGATGATTTTATTGATTTATGTCGCGGGCCACATGTTAAGAGTACTAAACTACTTAAAAATTTTAAATTACTTAAAGTATCAGGTGCTTATTATAAAGGAGATTCTAAAAATAAGGTTCTTCAAAGAATATATGGAGTATGTTTTGAAACAAAAGATGAACTTGATATGCATCTTAAATTATTAGAAGAAGCAAAAATGCGTGATCATCGTAAGATTGGAAAAGAATTAGGCATATTTATGACTGATGATTTAGTTGGTAGAGGTCTTCCTATGTATTTACCAAATGGTTATATTATATATAGTGAACTTGAAAATTATATAAAAGATAAAGAAAGACACTTAGGATATAAGCATGTTAAAACACCATGTTTAGGTAATTCTGAATTATATAAAACATCAGGACACTGGGATCATTATAAAGATGATATGTTTCCTGTTATGGAGTTAGATGATGAATCTTATGTTTTAAGGCCAATGAACTGTCCACATCATATGATGATATATAAAAATGCTCTTCATTCATATAAGGATTTACCTATAAAAATTGGAGAGATTGCACCTGATTTTAGATATGAATCTTCAGGCTCTTTAAAGGGTATTGAAAGAACAAGACATTTTTGTCAAAATGATGCTCATTTATTTGTTACATTAGAACAAGTAGGGGATATTTTTAAAGAAGTTGTTGATTTAATATTAAATGTTTATAAAGACTTTAATATTAAAAATTATAGATTCGAATTATCTTTAAGAGATAAAAATGATAAAGAAAAATATTATCAAGATGATGATATGTGGGATAAAGCTGAAAATATGCTTAGAGACGTTTTAAATAAAATAGGAATAGAATATACAGAACAAATAGGAGAAGCTGCTTTTTATGGACCTAAACTTGATGTACAAGTATCTCCAGCAGTTGGTAGTGAAGTTACTCTTTCAACTTGTCAGTTAGATTTTCTTTTACCTAGAAAATTTGATTTAGCATATATAGATAAAAATGGTGAAAAACAAACTCCAGTTGTTATCCATAGAGCAATTCTAGGATCACTTGATAGATTCATGGCTTATTTACTTGAAGAAACTAAAGGAATTCTTCCTTTATGGTTATCTCCTATACAAATTAATATAATTCCTGTAAATAATGAATTTCATTTATCTTACTGCAAGGAATTGTATAAAACATTATTCGATAAAAATATAAGAGTTAAACTTGATGATAGAGATGAAAAATTAGGCTATAAAATAAGAGAAAGTGTTACTAAGAAAATACCATATGCTTTAATTATCGGAGACAAGGAGAAAGATAATAAAAATATTACTTATCGTAAATATGGAAGTGAAGAATCTATAACGGTTAGTCTTTTAGAATTTATAGATATTATAGAAAAAGAGATACAAAATAAGCTTTAGAATAATCTAAAGTTTTTTTAAAAGATTGACTTAATACAGAAATACATGATATATAAAATGTAAAGATGGTGGTATAGTGAAAAGAATTATTATGCATATAGATGTTAATAATGCATTTCTTTCTTGGACTGCGATTGACCTTTTAAGACAAGGAGAAAAGATAGATATAAGAAAAACATGTGCTGTTATAGGAAGAGAAAATGAGAAAAGACATAGTATAGTGCTTGCTAAATCTACACCTATAAAAAAATTTGGAGTAAAGACAGCTGAACCAATATTTCTTGCTAGAAAGAAGTGTCCTAATTTAAAAGTATATCTTCCTCATTTTAAATGGTATAAATATATGAGTAAAAAGATGTTTAAATTAATCGAAAGTTATGTTCCTACTATGGAAAGATATAGTATTGATGAGTGTTTTATAGATTATACAGAATATAAAAATATATATGGAGATGAAGTAAAATTTGCTTATAGATTAAAAAATGAAATAGAAACTAAATTAGGTTTTACTGTAAATATTGGTGTTGCAAATAATAAACTATGTGCTAAGATGGCATCAGATTTTGAAAAACCAAATAAAGTTCATACATTATTTGATTATGAAGTAAATAAAAAAATGAAAGTACTTCCCATAGAAGATTTATTTTTCATAGGTAAAAAAACTGCCGCTAAATTAAGAGATTTAAATATAAATACGATATATGATTTAAGTATTACAAATCCAAAAGAAATATATCCTTATTTTAAAAATAATGCTTATAAAATGGTTGAATTTGCAAATGGAATTGATAATTCTAAAGTAGAGCAAAGAGGTGCTAAAAAAGGGCTTAGTAATTCAATTACGACTAATAAAAATTTAATTCATATAGAGGAAGTATATGAAATTTTAAAACTACAAGCAGAAAAGTTATCTAAACAATTAAGTATAGAAA
>CAVFIJ010000131.1:0-3566 GCA_963622405.1 Bacteroidaceae bacterium
CCATATACCCATTTGAATATAATTTAAATAAATGGATGATTTAAATGATGATATTATGAAAATATGACTTATCATTAAATATCCAAATATTAGGCTAATCCATAAATATATATTCCTTTTACTATCCTTCATATTCTCACTTATTCCTTTTTATTATGCTTTTTGTTCATAATTTAAACTAGCAGTTAAATTTAAAGTAACATCTTCTTCTGGTAAATCAGTTGAATTTTCTGGGAATACATATTCTACTCTTACTTTAACTGTTTTAACAGCCTCTGCCGCTAAATCATTTGAAAGTCCATTAGTAGTAGCAGTATAAGCAGTTCCATCATATGTTACAGTATAATTAATAAATTTCTTTTGTGCATCAGTTAAATTAGATAAAGTAATACTTTTTAGTGTTGCTGCTATAGTGCCAGCGTTTTCAACATCAACAGTAAATTCATAGAATTCGCCTGGATTTAATGTAACATTATATTCCATTGTTGTAGTATTTAATGTATGAGAAGCAGCTGCCACACTTCCTACTGATTCTTTATAAGTAGCATCTTTAAACTGAACTTTCCATTCAGCTTTTTTTGCAACAGCAGTACCATTAATATTTAAGTTTTGAGCATATGCTGCGAAACCAACTGACATTACAACAACGGCAACTGCTAATAAAAGAATTGACAAGGTTGATGCATTTAAACTTTTTTTCATTAATTCACCTCCTCTTTTAAAATTATATTTATATGTAAGTTATAAACACAACTAACATATATTATAAGTTTAAAATATAGTAACCACTTATCTTAATCTTACGAAAGCCATTATAACACATATTTAAAGATTAACTAATAGTAAATGTTATAATTTTTACTATAGTTTACATTTTACTTAAAAAAAATAAGCTTATTTAAGCTTATAATTGATTTATTCATTAAATTCATTGAATCCAAGTTCTGTTAAATATTTTTCTCTATCACGCCATTTAGCAATAGTTTTAACATATAATTCTAAATATACTTTGGCATTTAAATATTTTTCAATATCTTCTCTAGCCATTATACCTATTTTTTTAATCATATTACCATTTCTACCAATAATAATTTTCTTTAAAGAATCTCTATCTACAATAACCGCTGCATTTATTATATATTTGTCTTTATCTTTAATAACTCTTTCTGTTATACATGTAACTGAGTGAGGTATTTCTTCTTCAGTAAGTAAAAATACTTTTTCTCTAATAAACTCTGATATCATAAATTCTGTAGTTCTATTTGTTATAGTATTATCATCATAATATTTTACTTCGTCAGGTAAATATTTTTTAAATACTTTAATTAATTCATCGACATTTTTATCTTTTAGAGCTGATACAGGAACAATATCAGACCAGTTATATAAATCTTTATAATCATTAATCAAAGAAATGATTTTATCATTAGATAGTCCATCTATTTTATTGATAATCAAAATAACAGGTTTATTTATAGTTTTAAATCTTTCTATTATATATTTATCTCCCTTACCAATTCCCATTTTACCATCAACTAAGAAAGCAATTATATCAACATCATCAAAAGATTGATATGCCCCTTTATTAAGTACTTTTCCAAGTTTATGATTAGGTTTATGGATGCCAGGTGTATCTACAAATACAATTTGGGTATTCTCATCATTATAAATTCCTTGTAATATATTTCTAGTTGTTTGTGGTTTTGAAGAGACAATGGAAACTTTTTTCTTTAATATATCATTAAGTAATGTACTTTTACCAACATTTGGTCTACCAACTAAACTAACAAAGCCACTTCTCATAAGCTTCCTCCTTGTAAAAGAAGAATTATCTTTGGTAAGAATATAATTATACCAACAATAGAGGCTGTAATGGCAAATACTAGTACTGCTCCTGCGGCAGTATCTTTTGCTATTTTTGCTAAATCATTTATATTAGGAGATGCAAGATCAACTAGTGCTTCAATGCTTGTATTAATAAGTTCAGTCGCAACAACTAAACCAATAGCCATAAAAATAATAAGCCATTCTGTTACAGAAATATTAAAAAAGAAACCTGCGAATAATACAATAATAGCTACTGTTAAATGAACTATAATATTTTGTTCATATTTAAAAGCATATTTTATACCATCATTAGCGAATTTAAAACTATTTATTAATCTTTTAAATCCTTTTTGTTTTAATTTATCTCTTGATACCGAATCCATCTAATATTGCCTCCTGTTCATCAAACATAATCTTTTCTTCTTCTTTGTTCATGTGATCATAGCCAAGTAAATGTAAAAGACCATGGACTGTTAAAAAGGCCATTTCTCTTCTTTCACTATGTCCATATTCTTTAGCTTGACTTTTAATTTTATCTACTGATATATATATATCTCCTAGTAATCTACCAAATTCAAAAGTTATTTCTTCATTATCTTCTAGGGCAAAACTAATAACGTCCGTTGGTCTATCTATGCCTCTATAGTTTTTATTAATTTCATGAATTTTTTTATTATCTACAAATATAACATTAAACATAACTTTGTTTAAGTTTTTATATTTTAAAGCATATTCAAGTAGTTGCTTTTCAAATTCTAAATCAATATTTTCTTCTGTTTCATTAAAAATTTCAAATTCATTCATGTTTCTTACTCCTTTGATAATTAAATAAGATAGTTTTATTATAGTATAATTTACTTTTTATTACAACACCCATATTTTTATTTACTCGCTATTTATACTGCTATAGTCTGTAATATTTTCGTATACAGCAAAAAAGTTTTCCGTTTCAATAGTACCTTCTTTTACAGTACTTTTTAAATATTTAGAAGAAATAATATATTCATCTTCTTTTAATGTATTTTTTATTTTTTCTCTAGCAAGTTCTATAGCTTTTTCTTTTGCTTCATCAAAGGTCAAGATTTCACTCTTTACTTTAATTTCCTTTTGTTTTTGTAAAGATAAAGATAATGGAATATATTTACTTTTATAAATTATCTTATCTTTATTTTTTTTATGTTTATATTTATAAAAAGAAAGTTCAATATTATGGTTTAAAAATTTAAGAACATAACTCTTTTTTTCTCTCCCAGTTTCCTTTTCATTATAATAAGCAAAAGGGTATTTAGTATGAACTATATACCATACTTCACCATATACTTTACCATTTGCTCTAACTTTATCCATTACTTTTTCATTTAAAGTAATTTCGCCAGATATAATTATATCTCCTTTTTTTACAAAGTCATTAGTATTTCTTATAATTACTCCTTTACTGCTTTTAACATTTTTTATAACAGCATCTTTTTTGGCAATTATATTTCTAGCTTTATTATTAGTTTTAAGACTACGTAATAGTCTTTGTTCTACTCTAACTATATATTTAGTTCCAACCTCCTCTATTTCTAGCCATTCAATATCTTTCTTGTGTCTTTTTAAAATATTTTGTTTTATTTTTTCAAGGCTATCATAATCTTTTTTAAAATGATATTTAGATATTCCCTCTTTTTTAAGTTCATTTGTAACAATATTTCTTATGTTTTTATTAGAATGAATAACTTCAATACTAAATATCATAT
>CAVFIJ010000132.1:0-2468 GCA_963622405.1 Bacteroidaceae bacterium
AGATGTTAGAATTGTCATAATAAAATTAGCTGATAGACTTCATAATATGAATACTTTAGATTTTAAAAGTGAATTTAAACAAAAAGAAAACGCTTTAGAAACTATGGAAATATTTATACCACTTGCTTATTATTTAGGGGCATATAAATTAAAAGGAGAATTGGAAGATTTAAGTTTTAAATATTTAAAACCAGAATTATATAGTGAAATACAATCAATAATGGAAAGAACAACTCCAGAGCTTGAAACAATAACAGATGAAATGCTTAAAGAAATTGGAGAAATATTAGAAAAACACGAAATTTCTTTTGAGTTAAAGGCAAGAGTAAAAAACGTTTATGAAATATATAAAAATATTTCCAAAGGTAAAAAATTGATGGATATTCATGATTTACTTGCAATAAAAATAATAGTTGATGATATTAAAGATTGTTATTTAGCACTAGGTGCTGTTCATTCCAAATTTACACCTATAAATGGCAAATTTAAGGATTATATTTCAATGCCCAAAACAAATATGTATAGCTCGCTTCATACTACTATTTTTGGCCCTTATGATAGACTTGTGCAAACTCAAATAAGAACTAGAAAGATGAATTTAGTAGATACATATGGTTTAACTGCTTACTGGGATATAAATAAAGATAATGCTAAAACAACTATGCAAGAAGATTTAAAAGATAAATTTCAATTTTTTAAATCACTTACTGAAATAAATGCTTTAACATCAGATAACCAAGAATTTGTATCACAAGTAAAACTAGAGCTTTTTAATAATGTAATATATGTTTATACACCTAAGGGCGATATAATAGAATTACCTTACGGTTCTACACCAATAGATTTCGCCTATAAAATAAACACTAATATAGGTAATACAATGGTTGGGGCAATGATCAATGATAATCCAGTAGCTGTTGATTATATATTACAAAACAAAGATAGAGTAAAAATATTAACCGATCCATTGTCTTTTGGTCCTAGAGAAGAATGGCAAGACAAAGCTCATACTACGAGAGCAAAAAGATTGATTAGAGAACTTAATAAATAAAATTGAGTTTATAGGAATCTCATAAAAAAAACTATTAAATAAGTGAGGAGGTGAAAGTATGAGAAGAATTATGAAAAAATTCAACAAGAAAATGGACATGATTTGTACTGCATAATGTTAAAATTTGTGGTAGTATAGTGCCATACATAGATGCTAATTTATTATGTATGGTGCTAATAGTATCATAAATAAATATAGGGGGGGGGAAGAGAATTTTATGATTTATACTAAAGAAAAAAGCAGAATAATACCAAATGATATGAAATTAAATATTGATGCTATTGTGAATGAACAATTATTAAATGCAAACAGGAGTTATGCAGAAACTAATGAGAATATAGTGGCTAATATGGAAATATTATCTAAGACATTGCCCTCAGTTTTTCTATCAGAACTTAAAAAGAGATGGAACTGGCATAATCATTTTTATGAAAATTTATTAGAACCAGCATATTTTGAACTTACAAAAGATAAACTATTAGAGATTTCACCCAAACAAATGGACATTTTAATTGATGTATATAAAACTATGTTAAAAGTTGATGAAGCCACATTAATTACCTCAGCAGTAATTAAAAGACATTTAGATTATCAACTTCCATATATGTTAGAATTTGTAAATCAACATTCGAATAGTGATAAAAATGAATATATGTTATTGACTCCACCCACACTTTCATTTTATTCACAGTATCAATATGACCATTTGGCATATATAATACTTGACAGGATGGATACAAACAGAGGAAAAAAATATAAAGATTATTTATTAAAAAAATATCATGGTAATGATGAAATAGTATTTAATGGTAGATTTAAAGCCTTTGAAAACTTTTTAGATAAAAGTGATGAGGAAATATTAAAAAACATGAGTAATTATCAAATTGGTGATGATTATAAAATGTCACATAGATTATTTACTTCGTGCTCTGACGAAGTTAAGGCTTATAATGATATCATTAAATATGATAATGTTGATGAAAAATTTATTGTTTCTTCATTAATTGGAATTTCTGGTTTTCTATTTAGAAAACAAATATTAAAATATTTAAATGATAGTGGTATTTTAGAAAATGAAGGTTATATTTATGAATTTTCAGATAATGAAATATTAGATGCCTTAAGTAAATTAAAGAGAGAAAGGACTATTAAGATGGATAAAGATGTTAGGCCATACAAACAAAAAGGAGATACTTGTGCAATAGTTTGTATGATGATGATTTTAGAATATTATGGGGTTATTGAAAAAGCAGATTGGCAAAAAGAAAGGATGTATTATCGTGGTTTTAAATCAAGATGTTTGCCAGGAACACCTTTTGCCGCATTAGCTTGGTTTATGGCAAATAGTGGATTAGAGGTTAATATAATTCATTCTAGCGAAAATATATTTGACAATTCTGATGAGTATGTTCCTGAA
>CAVFIJ010000133.1:0-3708 GCA_963622405.1 Bacteroidaceae bacterium
ATAAATATGAGAGGAGATGCTTATGGAAGAGTTAGAAACAAAAGTTTTATCGTTTATAGAAAACAAAAATAAAGCAGTAACTTACGAGGAAATAGAAGAACTATTAACTGAAGAAGAAAATGAAAAATTACCAGAAACCTTAGTAAGTCTTGAAAAAAATTTAAAAATTAGAGTGACTAATAAAGGGAAATATGAAAAATTTCATGATAGAATGCAAAAACTTGGAACCATTGTTGTTAATCCAAAAGGTTTTGGATTTGTTGTTGTTGATGGTGAGGAAGAAGATTATTATGTTGCTAAAAATAATTTAAATGGTGCTATTAACGGAGATGCTGTTGTAATAAATGTTATTAATGAGCAACATCATGATGCTACGGTACTGCGTATTAATGAAAGAAATTTAAAAGATTTAATTGTAGGAGAATTTTATAAACAAGATGGTAAAAATTTTATAAAATTAGATGACCCAAAGCTAAAAATAATAGTTGAAATTAAAGATGAAGATGCAAAGGGTGCTGTAAGTGGACATAAGGTTGTAGTAAAAATAGAAAATAATATTGCTAAAAGTAATTATTATCAAGGTAAAATAGTAAAAATAATTGGACACAAAGATGATCCTGGAGTAGATATTTTATCTATCGCTGCTCGTTATAATATTTTTGATGAATTTCCACAAGAAGTTGTGCAGCAGCTAGAGTCCATTCCAGATGAGGTATTACCTAAAGAAAAAGAAGGCCGCAGAGATTTAAGGGAAAAAATGATTTTCACTATAGATGGCGATGATACAAAAGATATAGATGACGCTATTAGTATTGATACTTTACCAAATGGTAATTATAGTCTAGGAGTACATATCGCAGATGTCTCTCATTATGTAAAAGAAGGAACTCCATTATATGAAGAGGCACTTACAAGAGGTACCAGTTCTTATCTTGCAGACAGGGTAATTCCTATGCTTCCTCATCAGTTATCAAATGGTATATGTTCTTTAAATCCAGAAACAGAAAGGCTTGCAATTTCATGTGTTATGGAAATAGACGAAAAAGGAAATACTATAGATAGTGAAATATTTGAAAGTATTATAAAGTCTAAGAAGCAAATGACTTATAAAAATGTAAATAAAATACTAGAAGAAGATATTATACCAGAAGGCTATGAACCATATGCCTTAAAATTAAAACAGATGCATGAACTTGCTAAAATTATTAGGAAAAATAAAATAAATAAAGGATATATTGATTTTGATATAGATGAGCCAAAAATAATTGTTGATGAAACAGGTAAGGCTATAGATATACAAAAAAGAGTAAGAGGCGAGGGAGAAAAACTAATAGAAGACTTTATGATATGTGCTAATGAAGCAGTTGCGACGACAATCTTTTACATGGAACTTCCTTTTGTTTATAGAGTACATGATCTTCCTGATGAAGAAAAGGTATCTACATTTCTTAAGTTTACTGGAATATTAGGTTATCATGTTAATGCTAATACTAAAAATATAACTCCAAAAACAATTCAAAATATTTTGGGTCAATTGAAAGATAAAAAAGAATATTCTATCTTATCTTCAATGTTACTTAGAAGTATGAAAAAAGCTATATATGATGTTAATAATATTGGCCACTTTGGACTAGCAAGTAAATGTTATACACATTTTACATCTCCAATTAGAAGATTTCCAGATTTAACTGTTCATAGATTACTTAGAACATATTTATTTAAGCATAATATAAATAATGAAACGATAAATGCACTTGAAGTTACTCTTCCTGCTATAACAAAACAATCATCAGAAAGAGAAAGAGCAGCTGTTGATTGCGAAAGAGATGTAACTGATATGAAAATGGCAGAATATATGCAGCAGCATATCGGTGAAAGATATAGGGGAACAATTAGTACTGTAACAAATTACGGAATGTATGTAGAATTACCTAATTTAGTTGAGGGACTTGTGAAAGTAGAAGATTTAGTGGATGACTACTATTTTTATCAAGAAGAAACATTTAGTTTAATTGGAAAAAGAAAGAAACATGTTTATACTTTAGGACAAGAAATAGAAATAGAAGTTGCTAGTGTTAATAAAGAAAAAGGTCAAATAGATTTTATAATTCCAAAAGGAGCAAAAAATGGAAATATTAAACAGGAAAGCTAGATATAATTATCAAATATTTGAATCAATAGAGGCTGGAATTGTTTTAACAGGAACTGAGATAAAATCTATAAGACAAGGTAAAGCTAATATTAAAGATAGTTATGCTACTATAAAAAAAAGAGAGGCTCTTTTAATAAATATGCATATTAGTCCATATGAAAATGGAAATATATTTAATCATGAAGAGACTAGAACTAGAAAGCTTTTATTGCATAAAAAAGAAATTAAAAAAATAGAGAATAAAATAACTTTAGAGGGTTATACTTTAGTTCCATTAAAAATATATTTTAAACAAGGCATTGCTAAAATAGAACTTGGTATTGCTAAGGGCAAGAAAAACTATGATAAAAGAGAAGTAGTTAAACAAAGAGATATAGAAAGAGATATTAAAGCTAGACTAAAGCGTTAGAAAATGCTATAATATCTCTTGCTTGGGGCCGTTTTGGTTTCGACAGATATGTAGAGGTTTTAGTTGCAAGTCGAGGGTACTCGTAAAAATACACAGTTAAATATAACTGGAAACGAAAAAGGCTATAATGGCCAATTAGCTTTTGCCTAAGATAGTGCAAAGCGTTCCTTATTAATTTTCTCCCATAAAATTTTTAAGGGACTCATAGTTAAATGGGATATATTATTACTAAGCCTAGTAGTGATAACGAATGAATTAGGCTTACTAATGAATTAGTTGTTAATTCCTTTATTCATTAGGACATTAAAGAATTAACTAAACTTGTAGAGACTTTTATTTAAACATATTTGGACAGGAGTTCAATTCTCCTCGGCTCCACCAAATTGATAGATAACTCGGAAATTAACTTCTGAGTGCAACGCTAACTAGAAATAGTTAGTTTTTTTGTGCAATTTGGCACATAAAAAGATTAGTTGTATTTCAAACTAATCTATAAATTGTAAGTTGTTGTTATAATGATTGTAATTGTTTCTTAAATATAATTCTAAAAATATTTCTTACTAACGGTCCAACAAAAAATATTTGCAACGGGAAAGCCATTATAAAGTTTTTACAATACAAAACTATATAATTACACACAATATTACTATTTATTAAATGTTGTGCAAATAAGGCATATATACTCATTAACCCTACCATTGTTAAAACAGTAAATGTTTGAATTGATAAAATGATAAACATTTTATTATCTTCTTTAGGATTTACTATTCTAAAAGCTAGTTTTTTAGCAATTGGACTCGCAATAAAATATGCTAATAAAAATACAATAATTCCTTCTATTGGAAATTCCTTTAATGCTATTAAAAATGTTTGATTTATTAATCCAGCTGATGAATTTATTGCTACACTATAAACAATCATACAATAAACCATTAAAACAGCAGTCATTAAGGTAAATATAAGATTTTGAAACTTTGTTTTAGGCATCTATACCTCCTCCTTTCATTAAAAAGTTGTTGGTATTTTCTCTTAAAAACGAAAAAATACCATCTAGTCGCAGACAAAGACTAGACAGCATTTAATGTCTTTATTGTTATATTACAAATTTTTATTTTCTTCAACTACAAATTACTATTTGTTTGTCATT
>CAVFIJ010000134.1:0-2266 GCA_963622405.1 Bacteroidaceae bacterium
AAAATGAATGATAATATAATGATAATAAGTACATGTAACTCCAAAGAAATCGAAGAAACACTTACCATTTGTAAAAAACATAGAAACATATATGCTTGTCTAGGACTTCATCCAGAATGTGCCGAAACATATAATGAAAATGATCTTATAGAACTTGAAAAAAACTTAAATAACAAAAGTGTAGTCGGTATAGGTGAGATAGGTCTAGATTATCATTATGAGCAAGATAATAAAGAGAACCAAAAACAACTATTTGAAAAGCAAATACAGTTAGCTATAAAATATAATAAACCAGTAGTTATCCACAGCAGAGATGCAATAGAAGATACATATAATATAATAAAAAAATATCAAAATAAAACAAAATTTCATATCCATTGCTTTGATAGTAACATAAATTGGGCTAAAAAATTTTTAGATTTAGGTTGTACTCTTGGTATTGGTGGCATCCTAACCTTTAAAAATGAAAAAAAACTAGTAGAAGTAGTAAAAGAGATAGATGTAAATAAAATTTGTCTTGAAACTGATAGTCCTTATTTATCGCCAGAACCATTAAGAGGTAAAAAAAATGAGCCCTATAATGTATATTATGTTGCAAAAAAAATCGCCGAAATAAAAAAACTAGATTTAGATAAGGTACTAGAAATAACCACTAAAACAGCAAAACAAATATTTAACATATAAAGGAGGAACAAATGGAATACTCACCAAACAAAATGCAAAACACTCTAAAAGAAAACAACTTTAATTTTAAAAAAAAATACGGTCAAAACTTTATTGTAGATAAAAACATTATTGAAAATATAATAGCAAAATCAAACATAGATAAAGAAACTTTAGTTATTGAAATAGGCCCTGGAGCAGGATCACTTACAAATGCTCTTGGGGAAAAAGCTGGAAATGTTTTGGCCTATGAAATAGATAAAACCCTAAAACCAATTTTAGAAAAAAACACACATAAAAATACTATTATCATATATGATGATTTTTTAAAAAGAGATATTTTAAATGATATAAAAAATTATAAATATAAAAAATTATACGTTGTTGCTAATCTTCCGTATTATATAACGACACCTATTATTATAAAGTTAATCGAAGAAAAAGTGCCAGTTCAAAAAATAGTAGTAATGGTTCAAAAAGAAGTAGGAAACAGATTCAAAGCAAAACCTCACACAAAAGAATATAGTTCACTTACAGTATATTTAAATTACTATTTTAATATAAATAAAATAATAGATGTAAGTAGAAACGTATTTATACCAAAACCTAATGTTGATAGCATAGTAGTAGAGTTTACTCAAAAAGAAAAAAAACTTCCTTTAGAAAAAGAAGATATCTTTTTTAAATTAGTTAAAGATAGCTTTACCCAAAAAAGAAAAACTCTAAAAAACAACTTAAAAGGATATGACCTAGAAAAAGTAGAAGGAGTATTAAAAAAACATAACTACGATCTTTCAGTAAGAGCAGAAGCATTATCCCTAGAAATATTTGCTGAAATATCAAATGCTTTAGCTAAAAAATAATCCTTTATTTAAAGTGAAAAAGGACATATATTCTGATTAATAATTATAAATTCATAAAACCCATGAAAAAAAACTTGTCAAAAACCATAATTATTGATAAAATGAATATGTTCTATATGGCGGAATTGGTGAAGGGGTTAACACAGTGGATTGTGGTTCCACCATGCATCGGTTCGAATCCGATATTCCGCCCCATTGTGAAATTCACTCGAACTTTTCGGGTTTTACAAAGAAAATATTCAACTTTAAAGTTGGTATTTTTTTTTAAAATCTATCTTAATATTTATAAATTAAAATCATTTATCTTTATCATCTAAATAATCATCTAGATTAAATGTAAATTCAATCATACCAGAGTAGTTACTTTCATCACTCCCGTAATATTCAGTATAAAACGCCAAAAAAACAATAAAATTATTTTTTAAATATCTAGTTATTTTAATATCAAGTTCTGGAATATCAATACCATATAAATTTCTAACATTTAGCCAAGTTTCGCCGTAAAAAATATAATCTTTAAAATCTATAGATTCTTCCATTGGAATTTCTAGTAACTTTTCCATTTTACAATTTAAGGCAAAAGTAAAAGAATAATTATCTCCTGAAATATCAAATGATAACGATTTAAAAGATTCATCCTTACCTAATTTATGATTACAATGTTGTTGAGTGAGATAGTTAATGGTTGTAAATGGTAAAATAAAATGTAGGAAATCGGTAAATTTAAATGTCGGTTTTCC
>CAVFIJ010000135.1:0-3287 GCA_963622405.1 Bacteroidaceae bacterium
CATTTTCGCTAATTATTAATTCTTATTTTACTATCATTTTCAAAAATTTTTCACACATATTATCAAAATATTAATAAAAAACTTTATTTTTATAATTTATTTTGATAAAATGTCTATAGTGGAATAAGGAGGAATAATGATGGAAGAAAATAAAAATAATAATGAAATAAACAATGCAAATTTAGATTATAGTTTTGATTTTGCTAGTCAAGTTAATAAACCAGAAGATTTGGATGGTGAGCCAAAAGAAAACATTAATAACGAAAATTCTAATGCAAACATGACAGTAGAACCTTTACCTACTTTTGATGTGCCAACTACAGAGGCCCCAGCAATAGAACAAACACCAACTATAGAACAACCGGTAGAACCTTTAATCGATAATAATGTGGTTGCTACAGAAGTACCAGTAATAGAACAATCGGTTGAACCTTTAATCGATAATAGTATGGCTGCTACAGAAGTACCAGTAACAGAACAAACACCAGCGGTAGAACAACCAGCTGAGCCTTTAACTGATAATAATGCACCAGCTATAGAAACACCTGCAGTAGAGCAAAATACTACTAGTGAAGTTACAGATACAACTGTAAATCAGGCAAACGTTGATATTGCAGAAGCACAAAAACAAGAAGTAGCTGCTAATACACAAAGTCAAGATGTACAAAAGAGCAATAAAAGTACATTTGCATTTATTGTAGTATTTGTAGTTATAATAATTGCTTTTATAGTTGCACTTCCAATTATAAAAAATTTTATAGGCTAATATATAGCCTTTTATTTTTGCTCTAAAATTTTAAAAAACTCATTAATTTTGTTATAACCATCACCACAAGTTACTATTTCGTTATATAGACACTGATACATTTTGTTTTTATCATTATTGGTATATCCAAAACATTCTAAATATAAATAATTAATTTTTTCAAACTCTTTTTTTTCAAAAATCTTTTTAAGTTTATTTAAGTTTTCTTTTATATTTCTAACTTCAAATCTAGTAAAAAAAGCCGGCACTTGATTTTTGTTAATAATAGAGTATTTAATTTTTGTTTCATTTAAATTACTTGCTTTTATGCTTACTGCATCACTTTCATCAAAAATTAAAGAACTTTTTGCAATAGAATATCCTTTTTTATTAACTTTAATAGCTAGTGATTCTTCACCATTACTAATAATAAATGCACCATTTAACTTAGTGTTTCCATAATGTTTAAATAAATCACATTTATTATATATAACAGAAATAAATTCATTTGAAACTTTAATATTATATTTTTTCATATTAAAATAATCATAATTTGATAAATAGAAAACGGGTATTTTTTTTACATGTGCTATTGCATCACTTTCTTCCCATTCAAAAAAATCATAATAAAAATCTTGAAAATTAAGCAAAATATCATAGACATAATTCATTATTAATCTCCTCCAATAAAAATAGCACCTAATATCATTAAGCATCCAACCGGAAACATTAAGCATTCACACCGTCTACAAATAAATTTCCCATATTCTATAAAACTATACCCAAAAGATATATAATTTAAATAACAAATACAATAAAAAATACCTATAACAGTTAAAATAATTCCAATTATTAAAATAAGATGTCTTATCATATAAACCACCTAATTAATAATATTAAAAAAAATAAAATATTTTCACATTTAATAAAATAACTATGATATAATGAAAAATAGGTGATATGCATGGAGTATAATTTTAAAACCATGAATTTTGAAGGACCTCTTGACCTTTTGTTACATCTAATAAAAAAATCTGATATAAATATTTTTGAAATAAAAATATCAGAAATAGTTGAGGAGTATTTAGCGTATATTAACAAAATGCAAGAAATTAATTTAAATATATCAAGTGAGTATCTTGTAATGGCTGCTGACTTAATAGAAATGAAAGCACGTGAACTACTTCCAAATAATGAAGAAGAAGAGGAAGAAGACCCAAAAGAAAAATTAATAAATAGATTGCTTGAATATCAAGCATATAAAGATGTTTGTGCAGAGTTTAAAACATTGGAAGAAGAAAGAAATAAGGAGTATTCTAAATCACCAACATATATGGATGAATATAAGAGTAATGGAGTAGAATTAAGTGAAGAGGTATCATTAGATGATTTGGTTAATGCTTTTTTAAATTTTATGAATCGTAAACAGTTAGATAAACCTCTTAATACAGTTATAACAAAAAAAGAATATTCAGTACATAAAAGAAATGATGAAATAATAGCTAGATTAAAAGCAAATAAAGAAATAGTTTTTGATGAATTATTTGATATAATAACCAAAGATTATGTTGTTGTAACATTTCTTTCAATTCTTGATTTAGCAAAAAAAGGTAAATTAACTATAAAACAAGATAATCATCTTGATAAAATAATTTTGAAGGCAAAGGATGTGTAAAGATGAATAAAAAACCAATATTAGAGGGTTTATTATATATTGTTGGAGATGAGGGTATATCTTTAAACGAATTATTAGAAATACTAGATATAACAAAAGAAGAGTTAAATAATGTAATAATTTCTTTAAGTAAAGACTATGAAAATAGTGATAGAGGTTTAACATTAGAATGTTATGGTAATAAAATAAAAATGGTAACTAAAAAAGAATATGCAGATTATTATCAAAAATTATTTAATAGTAGTGAAAATAAAACACTTACACCTGCGGCTTTAGAAACACTTGCTATAATTGCTTATAATGAACCTGTAACTAGAATTACTATAGATGAAATAAGAGGTGTTAATAGTAGTCATTTAGTTAGAAAATTATTATTTTTAAATTTAATAAAAGAAGCTGGGAAATCAGATTTACCTGGCAAGCCAAATTTATATGTAACAACGGATGAATTTCTTGATTATTTTGGCATTAAATCAACTAATGACCTTCCAAAGGTTCATATTGAAGAAAATGAGGAAAACGATAAGGAGTTATTTACATCTAAGTATGTAGAGGAATAAAAAAAGCCTATTAAAAGGCTTATAATTTTATATTGGCTGCCCCAGAAGGATTCGAACCTACGATTATGGAGTCAGAGTCCACCGCCTTACCACTTGGCCATGGGGCAATATAAAAATTATATCACTAAATAACGTTTTTTTCAAATCAAAATTTCGGGATATTTATTTACTTATGATTAACTTGTGATAATGTCTTAAGTGATAACTTGCGAAAATGTCTCAAAGTTATATAATAAGTCACTGAGGTGACACAAATGAGAAAGGTTGAATTAAGAATGAATGAACAAGAAAAATATGATGTAATTAA